>CAXBSB010000073.1:0-30997 GCA_963977965.1 uncultured Schlesneria sp. | reverse complement strand
TTTTTTTTTTAATGATACGGCGAC
This sequence comes from uncultured Schlesneria sp., assembly GCA_963977965.1. GTDB lineage: Bacteria > Planctomycetota > Planctomycetia > Planctomycetales > Planctomycetaceae > Schlesneria. Next base: position 30,973 of record CAXBSB010000073.1, on the reverse strand, counting down.
CACCGAGATCTACACTCTTTCCCTACACGACGCTCTTCCGATCTACTGTTCGTCGTCTGGAAGTTCGCGAACATGGTTTTCGATGTCATCGAGCAGTGTTGACAACTCTTCGCGTACCTTTCGCTGCTCATCCTGCAAGTCACGCAAGCGGGCCTTAGCCGCTGGGTCGTCGCTCTTTTCGATATCCTTGAACGAGGCCAGTCGCTCGGCGAGATCTTTCTGCCAGAGAACCAGCGCTGTAAATCGAGCCTCGTCTTCGATCAGCGGATAGACCTGTGAAACCAGTTCCAGCGGTTCGTTCGCTTCCTGATCGAACTTCTCCTTTTGCTCTTTCAGTTCTGAAGCCATCTTTGCCAGTTGTCGCAGCACGGCCTCATTGGGGGCCATCCCCTTTTCTTTCGACTTCTGAGTCAGCTTCTGCAACTCGTCACCTCGTTCGCGGAGTTCTTTGGCGAGCTCGTTCAGCTTTTCTTTCAGGTTCTTGTCGAGGTCATAAGGTAGTTCGTGTTCGGCTGCTTTTTCGATCGCATCTGCTTCGTCATGCATCTGCTTGGCGAGTTCTTCCAGCTTCTCTTGAATCTCTTTCGCGACATCACTCTCGGGAGGAGCCTTTTCCAGCTCCTTCTGAAGTTTGTCGAGTTCTTCTCCCAGCTTTTCCAGACGGCGTTCCGCCTGCTGATACTTCGAGACGAGGACTTCCAATCCCTCTCGCACGCGGATCATGCGTTCGAATTCTTCCTGCGAAATGATGCGGACTGTTACGACAGATGATTCCGCTCCCTTGGCACCGTTCGGATCGTTATCGGTAACTCGAGCAAACAGTTTGATTTCGTCGCCCGGTTCCAGCTCATACTGATCCAGAGCCAGATACTGATGCTCGCGGAATCGACGTGGTGCTGGATTGGGTACCGGCAGGCTGACAGGCAGAGGGCGTGAATCGTTCAGACTGCGATGCAATTCCACGCGAGCCAAACCAAAGTCATCCTCACCATCAATCACAACCGGAAGATTGCTGTTTGGGGTGGCCAATGACTGCGCTTTCGGCTCGAGAATCCGGACCAGCGGCCGCTGGTCCGTGATCAGCGTGATCGCGCCAAGAAACGGTTCCTGTGACGATTCGCCTTCTTGATCGATCACGCGCAACTCCAACTTCGCGGAACGAGTGATCTTGAATTCGCCAACTGCGGTTGAATCGCCAGCTTCGACGGACGCCATGGCTATGGACTCGTTAACCCCGTCACCTGTCAGTTTGATTTCGCCACCTGACAGCGGCCGGTTACTGCGAGCAGAAACCTGGACTCGCGTTCCAGGCAATCCGACGATCCCTCCTTTGGGCAGGGGACCTGTTGTCGCGGCATCATTCGTATAGGCTGGAGGTGTGATCGTGAATTGAACGTCTTCAATTCGTGGTGTCGTGATGACGCGGATCTTGTAACTGGCGCTGCGTGCCCGCTCGACTCGTGCCACATAAGTGGAGTTTTCGACCAGACGCGACAATTGAGCCCGCCATGTTCCATTCGCTTCAGGAAACATCGGCACTTTTTCGGTCGTGGTCCCGGTTGTCACCATTAAGTAGACGTCCCGTGCGAGCGGACCAGCCACATTCACGCGAACTTCCAGACCCTTGCCGTACAGGACTTCGGTATCGCCCGGTTCCACGGAAATCTGATACACCGAGAAGGGGGGCGTATCATCAAAGGGGCTCGCAAACCGCTGCCACTGGTTACGTGCCAAAGTTGGACAGGCAAGCGCGAAGACTCCGACCAGTCCCGCCGCACCAACCAGCCACCGAGCCGAAAGGAATGCTGGCCGAGGGGAAATGACGGCGGCAGGTTGTACGTGATCTGCCAGCGAGATCGCGCGAGTGATCGCCATTTCAGCCAGACCCGCCGTCAGCAAACTCGATTCTGATCCTGTAAACGGTGGTTTTGATCCCGCAGCAAATTCATAACCGTTCAGGAGTTCGCCTCCTGAACCTGACGCCGAATCGATCTGGCGCGACATCTGTCTGGCATCGGACGCATACCATGTTCGACGCAGCAGGACGGCCAACAAAGCCGTCAACGCCGCTGACGCAACGCCCCAGGTGGCCAGGCGCGCTTGAGGTGGCAATTCCCAGACAAGGTCAAACCACATCCCCACCAGCATGGTGACGATGGCAGCGAGCAGACCCCAGCAGACACCTCGCACGCCATCGACCAGCCACATCCGCCGACGGACTCGTGACAGCAACGACACCAAAGGCAACCGGTCCAGAGCGTTGCCTTTGAACGATCCCGATGAGACTTGTTGAGTTTGTGTTTTTCGTTCGCTCATACCAAGCCTCCTCGGCGACGAATGGCCCAGGTCGTTCCCCACAGAATCAGCAATCCAGCAAGTACCCACCAACGATCCCAGGCGACTGTCTGTTGCAGTCGCCGTGGCATCGTCGAAGCCTGATGCTGGTCAAAACGAGCGAGCAGACTCGCGTTATCCTCACCGGCAATCACAGTACCACCGCTGGCTTCAGCCAATAACTGCATCAGATCAGGTCGAGCCGCGACATCCAGCCGTTCTCGCAGATTTCCCACAACATCAAACGCGGTCCCTCCCGCGACTTCATCGGAGCGAGTCCCCTCGACTTTTGCCGTGTATCGACCTTCAGGAAGTTTACCGAAATCGAGCCGGAACTGATGCAAATCTTCGCCACTGGGAATGGCTTTCACGATCACAGGATCGCCGGCCCCCCCCTGTAATCGGACTTGAGGCGTCTGTCCAAAGTCACTGGAATCGCGGACGAGCAAGGTCGCGGTTGCCGATTCCATTCCGGTAAACGAAGTCTTGTCGGCTCGCAATGAGACTCGTTGGGTCGGCAGCAATCCGACGTTTGCAACCAGCCAGCGCATCATGCTTCGCCATAATTCTCCGTACACCTGATCGTGATCCTGCTCACCCGGTGGCAGGATCGCCCATCGCCACATTCCCGCCCCTTCGACCACGACCACTCGCCCGCCACCATACGGCTGAAACGTGATCGCCGGTGTCGGAGTATCACTGGAACCTCCCGATGCCGCGGCGGCCAGGACAACTGCCAGTGGTTTGGGACGCTCTGGCAATGCCGTACGAGCCAGCGTTGGCAGCTTCGACAATGTTCCATCAGCTTCCGTCATCGAGAACCACCGCAGCGATTGGCCTGTCGTTGTGAACTGGACCTGGAAACGTGATTCGTTCTGCTGGCTCCAGCGGACTGGCAGCAGTTCGCCCAGACGATCGCCAATCTGCGAGGTCGGTGGCCCACGAAAACAGACCAGGGAACCATCCCCTTGCCGCAGCCATTTTTTCAATTGGACCAGTGCTTCGTCAGATACAAACGTCTCGGCATTGCGGCCTAGAATGACGACCTGAAATCGAGACAGTTGCTTCGGGTCATCAAGCCAGTGTTGTTCGCCCCTCGCAATTTCCCAGGCGTCATCTCGAGCCCCGATCGGTCGTTGTTCCGTCGATACGGCATTTGTACCCGGAGAATCTGCCGCGGGCTTCGTGGCCTGGTCGCTGTTTTCGTTCAACGTCGAGTCTGGCCGGGTCATCTTCCGAACCATATAGCGATCCTGAGTCATTCGGACCACACTGTGCAGTTCAATCGACGGATCGAGCGCCAGGGTTCGCACCAGAAACTTTGTATCCCAATACGGCTTTCCTTCGAGCAGAAGAACCCGCACCGGTTCATCGATGACTCGCAGTACAAGCGATGCCCGATTGTTCAGGTCGGTCACTTCGTCGGGTACGCCTGCCACAACAACTTCGTAACGAAACAGCCCGGTTTTGGATTGCTGAACTTTGAATGTCGTTTCCGTTGTCGTGTCGCGAGTGAGTCCCACCTGGCGTTCATCAACCATTTCCCCGTTCAGCAGCAGTCGGACCTGTGCTCGATCCGTCACGTAGCCCCGCTGATTGACCGTGACATGCACCAGGACTTGCTGACCCACAAATGCCATTTCCTGCGGCATCGGCAGCGATACTTCTAAATCACGAGCCCCCGCCGGTCCACCGATGGTTGTGGTGTAGATCGGGACCGCCATTGTCCGGGCTTGCTCAGCGGCCTGCCGAAGCCGCGACGCTCCCCCGCCCGCATTGTGAATCCCATCGCTGAGCAACCAGATCGCCTGACCACGCGGTCGATCGGTCAGCGATGCAGTAACGGCTGTCGCCAGATCTGTCACATCGCCGTTTGGCTTTTCATCACGAAGTGACTCTGTCGATGCACTCGTCGGCAATTCTGAAAACGTCTTGACCTCGACATCAAACCTCGTCCCCAGGTCTTTGGCCAGAGTCTCGGCAAGCTTGCCTGCCACCGACAGACGAGCCTGATTTCCGGCCCCATCTGTTGTTGCCATGCTCGACGAGCGGTCGACCAGAAGCGTCAGCAATGGCTTGCCAGCGGGGGGCGGAAGTTCGCGGACCCAGACAGGGTTCAGCAGCATCAACAGCGGGATGGCAACTGCAACCGCCATCAGTGCCAGAACCAGTTTTCGACGCGGACCGACCAGTCGACGCCGACTGACTACGACGTAGGCGCACCACAGTCCGACCGCGGTCAACGCAATTGGTGACCACAGCGCCCACGGTATCCACGGATCGAAGACAAGTCGGGTCATGTACGAAACACCAGCAAAGTTCCCAGTTCACCCAACAGACAAATCAGGCATCCCACTGTTAACCACGTCCAAAGCGTATCGCGAGGTTGCTCGCTGTCCCCTGCGGGTCTGTAAAAGACCGTATTGTTCGCAGCCAGTCGATTCTGCAGAACATCCGCCGATAATGGATCCAGTTGTGACTCCTCGGAAGGAGCACTCACCGCGAGTGCGAATACGGTTTGATTTCCCTGTTGAACCCGGTAGGAACCGGGCACACCGACCACTGGCCACCGCCAATTCACACCGCCACCTTCATCGATCAGTTCGCCCGATCCCGCATCTCCATTGGAAGGCCCGATGATTTCCAGCGAACTGGCCGATGTCCCCGAAACAGGCAGGCGAACCAGTAAGGATTGGCCACAGTGAGCTGTCGTTGTCAGTGATCGTCGCTCAGTCAATTGCTGCATCAATTCTTCGACTAGCGGGACGAAAGCGGCATGCGACGGCAAATTCGATGTCCCCAGATCCGCGTTCAAAACGGCAAACGAACTGGTATCTGTGGCTGTGACAACCAGGCATGCCGTGCCATCATTAAAAGTCGCCAGGACATCATCCGAGATCGCATCGGGTACGGGACGCGAAACCAGTCCTCCGCTGAATCGCCAGTCGCGGATGAGCGTCGCAGCACTCTCACCGAGTGATGAGAATGGTTTTGCGTCGTACTTCACAGATGTCAGAAAAAGGTTCCGTCGCCATTCCCCTTGCGGAGCAGGTTGAAACGCCACAGGCATCCGCAGGCTGCGACCAAGTTCGGCTCCCAGTCGCTGTAGCGTCGTCGCATCGGCTGGTTCGGCCGCGACATACCAGACCGGTTTACCGCGTCGCATAGCCCCTGCAATGTTCTTCACCGTTTGTTCGTTGATCGTCCCCGGATGGTCGATTACGATCAAATCGGCTTGAGCAAGTAATTCTGCATCAAGCTTATCGGCCGTTGAGCGAATGACTTGAGGTGAACCACTGCCACTCGTCCCGCCCTTGTTATTCGTAACTGCCTCTGGTGCCAGAACACACTCAAGGTAATGGCTCGACGAAGGACGCAAGGTTGATGCCTGACGAGTGATCAGCAGAAATGAAGGGCGAGGTCGGACCTCAACAGCGAGTGCCAGTTCATCATCTGCGGTCAAGGCATCCATCGCCGAGACGATGCGGGCGCTGCCGATATGCCAGCCGAAATCGGACAACGCCAGTTCTTCGGACAACGTCGTCTGTCGACCGGCGGGACATTCGCCCGACAGTCGTCGAGTGGCGTCCCCGACCTGAACCTCCACCGTGACGGTCTGTGCTGCAGATGACCAGTTACCGACATCGACTTCGACTCGTCCCCCTGCTTGTTCCGCGGTATGTCCGATCACGCGACCACCAGCAATCGCAAGGTTGGCGAGTGGCGATTGCGGAGTCACTGATTCGAGCATGATCCTGGTCTCTTTGGAGACCACGGAAAAATCGGCCTGAGCCCAATTGGCTCGCTGGAAGTCGCTGACAATCACCAGTTCTCGACGTCGCTGATCGGATGGATCTCGCGGTGCAAGCATTTCCGCTGCCATCGTCAGTGCTCGCAATACATCCAGATTTTCCGGGAGTGATTTTGCACGTGCCAGTTCATCCCGCAACGCGTCAAAGTTCTGTGACGGCTGGTCAAAGACCGGTCGTGGTTTGGCTCCCGCAAAAACCAGATTGGCTCGCAGGTTAGGTCGGTAACGAAGTTGCTCCGCGGCGGCAGCGCGGGCTTTCTCGAATAACGCCGTTCCACCATCAATCGCTGACAAGCTCAGGCTGGAGTCGAGGACGACGACTCGAACGGTGTCGGCATCGTCGTCGTTCGAGACCGTCTGCTGCATTCCCGGTCGAGGGCGAGAGACCGCGAAGACGATCAACATCACGGCAGACGTTCGCAGCAACAGCAACAACAGATCCCGCAACCAATGACGCGCACGACGCTGCTGAATCACTTCGCGGACAAATTTCAACGTCGAAATGGGTAACACGACCGGTTTGGGCCGTGTCAGAAAGTGCACAGCGACCGGTACGCCAACCGCGACAAGAAATAACAGAGCCCACGGGTTCAGAAACATGATTGGTTCGCGATGTCAGTACGATAAACAGTTATCCAGCGCGTTCGATCAGGAATTCTCCCAAAGTATGCAAATACGGAATCGCAGTACTCACCATTCGATAGTCACATCCAGCCCCGAGTGCGAGTTGACGGGCCATCGTCAGGAATGCGGCAAAACGGGCTTCATATTGCGTTGCAATCTCGGCCGGGGAACAATCGACATCCCCTTCCCCTTCCAGCCCACGCAGACGAAATGCGACCCCGGGCGGCAGTCGTTCTTCATCCGGATGAACCAGATGAAGAATGACAACTTCCCAGCCTCGATGCCGAAACAATCGCAGCGCCGCAAACGTTTCCTGCAGATCGTCCATCAGCAGGTCTGACAAGATCAGCAGCACGCCGCGCCGAGGCGATCGTTCAAACAACTCACGCAAGGAACCTGCCATCTGCGTCGTCGGTTGAGTTTTCAACTGCTCCACAATCTCCTGAATGCGAGCAACGTGGGTAGCAGTTCCCCCCGGCGCCAACCAGTCCTTGAGTTCACTTCCGAGTACCGCCAGCCCGACCTGATCCTGGCCACGGCTGATGATGTGGCTGAGAGCCGTTGCCGTCCATTGTGCATATTCCAGTTTCGACTTCGCTGCGGTTGAAGACGCAAGTGCCGCATCTTCACCGAACCGCATCGATCCGCTGGCATCAATGGCGATCGTGCAGAGCAAGTTTGTTTCGTCCTGGAACAACCGGACAAATGCCTTGCCGGTCCGGGCAAAGACTTTCCAGTCCAGGCGTCGCAGATCTTCGCCACCGGTGTATTCGCGATAGTCGACGAACTCACCCGCACCTCCCTGAACGCGCGAGAGATGCCGTCCAGAATACGATCCTTCAATCCGCCGCCGCGTTGTAAACCGCTTTTGTTCGAGTGCGGCGAGGGAGGCAAGATCCAGGAATTGGCTGCGCGACTGCGAAATCATGCCGCGACATCCTTCAAGAGTTGCCGAACGACCTGCTCTGACGTGATCGCATCACCGACGGCCCGATGATTGACGACGACGCGATGCCGCAAAATCGGTGGCACGACAGCCTGTATGTCCTCAATCGTCGGTGCCGTTCGCCCCATCAGTAATGCTCGCGCCTTCGCTGCCAGGACCAGGCTCTGGGAACCCCGCGGACCCGCCCCCCACGAAACATATTCACGTGAGAACTTGGTACTCGATCCATCTTCAGGCCGAGTTGCCCGGCACAATCGCACGGCATAGCTGGCGACGTTTGGCGGCGTTGGAACAGCCCAGACAAGGTCTCGCAATTGTAGAAAGGCTTCGCGGTCCAGAGTCGCTTCAGGCAGGACCTGTCGTCCCCCGGTCGTCTTCAAAACGACTTGTTCTTCCTCAGCGACAGACGGGTATCCGATGCGGATTTCCATCATGAACCGATCGAGCTGCGCTTCGGGAAGCGGATACGTCCCTTCCTGCTCGATGGGATTCTGAGTCGCAATCACGAGAAATGGTTCATCGAGATCGTAAGTCTTCCCGCCCACGGTAACGTGCCGCTCTGCCATCGCTTCGAGGAGGGCTGACTGCGTCTTCGGAGCCGCGCGATTGATTTCGTCCGCCAGCACCAGATTGGCGAAAACGGGACCAGGACGAAACGTCATTTGTGGCATGCCATCGTCACCACGTCCCAGCAATTCGTAGCCGGTAATGTCGGACGGCATCAGGTCGGGGGTAAACTGCACTCGCGAGAATTTCCAGCTAAAGGCTGCAGCCAAAGCCTTGACCATCAATGTCTTCGCCAGGCCCGGCACGCCGACCAGTAATGCGTGAGATCCCGTCAGGGCACTGACCAGCAACTGGTCCAGGGCCTCATCCTGTCCAACTATGACACGATGCAGACTGTTATGAATGGCCTGGATCCGTTGCGTGAACTCCGCAACCCGCTCATGTGCAATCCCGACAGGCACGTCACTCATGTTCATCCTCATTGTCACTGACATGAATCAATGCGAAGAAAGGGGAGTCCGATCCGGTGTCGCGGCGATAACCCGCCTGCAACCGCAAGAATCAAAAGGCCAGCAAAAGACGCTACGGGGAAAGTTAAGTCAGGCCATCGAGATCCGTTACCGAAAGGTGCGGTGGCGATTCTATGACTGTCCAAACCAGATAACAAGCGGTTGGCTCAACATTCGAAGGTACTCTCAACACTCTCAAGGAAGGTCTCGAATGACCTGCGATGGACTCGTTCGACACATTCCGTGTGATTCACTGTGCGCTGATTGCTGGTTTTCATCGGGAACCAGCGTGAACAAGCTACCCGGTAGTCAATCCACGCTGGCTCGAACCGGGTACGGAGGGCGATTCATCTCACAATCATTCTGTTAAATGCCGGCGTTGATTTTTTGAAACATTCTCAATCCTCGCCCTGACACTGCGCAGTACTTTGCCAGAATTTTCGAAACAGCCGAACGTACCGACGTTGTCGATTGTAGCGATCAGTCCATCACTGACACGACGGGTTGTATCGACTGTAAGGATTCTGCGAGGTCAGGATTCCGACTGAACAACGTGTCCGCTCTGCGCCTGTTGCGATGAATCGATGAATGGCACTGATCGTGCGGAATGTGACGAATACCACAGATCAGCCTCGCGAACTGAGAAAATGGTAATCCGGCCAGGGATAGAAGAGGGTTTGACGTCGAACTCCTGTTCGTCTGGTCACCGGGACAACGGATCGCAGCCACACTGCCACCGAGGTTCTGGGCTGGGACGATTAAAACAGATTTTCTCCCAGTGACAGTTTCATGTTTCGACACAGTTTCAAGCACGAATCAATCAAAAAAGGGTCTCTCACATGCTGAAGAATTTCTTGAATGATGAAGCCGGTGTGATCATCTCCGCCGAACTCGTCCTCGTCCTGACCATCTGCGTTCTCGGCGTTATCGTCGGCCTGAGCAGCGTTGTTGTTGCTGTCAACGAAGAACTCCAGGACACCGCTCACGCGATTGGCGTTCTGAACCAGTCATTCGGTTTCACCGGATTCTCTGGCTGCAAGAAGAATGGCAACCCAATTTCCTACACCTTCGGTGCCGTTAACACCGATGGCGTCGATGATTGTGATTGCAACACCTCTTGCGACATGATCGCTGCTGGTGCTCCAAACGCAAGCGTTGGTGGCTGATTGAAATCGGGCTTAGTACCCGGATAAAGACTTGCTGAGACAAGCAGGCGTCGAAACTTCCGGGTTTCGGCGCCTGTTTTATTTATCAAGTGCGGGCTGCGCTTCCGTGTCGCGTCTGAACATCGGTTCGACGCAGCAGTTTGATGCCTTGACGTCACACTGAAACGGGATGCGATTTAGTGAGAAAGGGGCTGACGATGTTGAAGGATTTCTGGAATGACGAAGCAGGTTTGATCGTATCTACAGAACTCGTACTCATTTTGACAATTTGCGTTCTCGGCGCCATCGTAGGGCTGAGCAGTGTGATTCTTTCAGTCAATGAGGAAATTCTCGACACCGCTCATGCGATTGGCGTTCTGAACCAGTCTTTTGGCTTCACCGGATTCGCTGGCTGCAACAAGGGTGGAAATCCCGTGACATATACCTTCGGGGCAGTCAACACAGATGGAATTGATGATTGTGATTGTGCCACATCCTGTGACATGGTCCCAGCCGGTGCTCCGAATGCCAGCGTTGGAGGCTGAGGGGCGTAATTCCATCTGCAGTGTCTAACCCATGTTTCGACGCGACACGGAAGTACGACCCGCACTAAGCTGAACATGATCCTGCCCTGTGGTCCGCAACTCGCTAAATATGCAGCGGTTGTGTTGATCCGCGGAGGGGATCGCGACGAATACCACGGATCAGCCTCGCGAACTGAGACGTGGCAAATCCTGCCAGGGAAAGATACGGAGTTGACGTCGCACTCCTGTTCGTCTGGTAACCGGGACAAACGGATCGCAGCCACCTGCAAGCCGCTGTCTTGGGCTGGGGTGAATAAACAGACTTCCTCCCAGTGCTGGTTTTCAGGTTTCAACACAGTTTCGAGCAGATTTTCAAAAGAAAAGGGCCTCTCACATGCTGAAGAATTTCTTGAATGACGAAGCCGGTGTGATCATCTCCGCCGAACTCGTCCTGGTACTCACGATCTGCGTTCTCGGCGTTATCGTCGGGTTGAGCAGTGTTGTGGTTGCTGTCAACGAAGAATTGCTGGACACCGCTCATGCGATCGGTGTTCTGAATCAGTCATTCGGTTTCACCGGATTCGCTGGTTGCCAGAAGGGTGGAAATCCCATTTCCTACACCTTCGGTGCGGTCAACACCGATGGCGTCGATGATTGTGACTGCAACACCTCTTGCGACATGATCGCTGCTGGTGCTCCAAACGCAAGCGTCGGTGGCTGATTGAAATCCGGTTAATTCCGGATGAAATCTGCAAAAACAGGCAGGCGTCGAACCTCTGGGTTTCGACGCCTGTTTTCGTTATTCGACAAGAAATTCTAAATGCCAAATCACTTTTTAATTGCATCAACAACCAGTTGCTGAATATCTCGGCGGATTTCTGATGCATCCCCGTTCGCCAGCCCGACTCGCTGAATCAGCAAGACAATAAACAGATCTTGCGAGGGATCAATCCAGCCCTGCGTTCCAAAAGCGCCGCCATGTCCATAGGAACCGGACGAGAGCATCGCGTGGGCACCTTCTGGCTGCCTTGTCACCTGCCATCCAAATCCCATCCCGACATTAGGTGTAAATCCTGCGGGAAGCTCACCAGTGTGGTTGCGGGTCATTTCCGTCACGCTCTTTTCAGAAACAATGCGCAACTCGCCAATCGCTCCTTTCAGAAGCATCACCTGGTACAGTCGGGCCAGGTCTTCGGCTGTGGAATACAGGCCCCCTGCAGGGATCGGGTGACGAGCCGTTTTTGTTGGCCCCAGCAATTGAAAACCGACTGGCCGAAGCTGCCCTTCGTTCAGATCATATAAACCCGCCAGACGAGCCAATTGTTCATCGTTCGGATAAAAAGTCGTGTCGCGCATTCCCAGTGGACCGAAGACTCGCTTCTGCAGAAACGCTTCGAATGAATCTTGAGCGACCACTTCAACAATTCGTCCGAGCGTATCGATTCCCGCGTTACAGTAGGCCCATTTTGTACCGGGTTCGAATTCCAGGGGGCGCTGCGAACTGACTGCCACAGCTTCTCCCAGCGTCAGTTGACGACGAAAGTAAAGGTCTCCGATTCCTGCTGGAAACCCGCCTGGTAATCCAGATGTGTGTGTCAGTAAATCGCGGACGGTGATTGGACGAGACGGCCTTTTCAACGTCAGCGTATCCTTGTCGCGGCTGGAAACGAGTAACTGCCCCTTGAATTCAGGCAGATATTTTTCGACCGGGTCTTCAACCGACACTTTCCCTTCGTCAACGAGGATCATGATCGCCAGAGCCGTGATTGGCTTCGTCATTGAGGCGATACGAAACGTGGCATTCGGAAGCATGGGCAGATTCTGTTCGCGATTCTGATGCCCGACAGTTGCGATTCCTACGAGTCCTGTGTGAGTTCCAACCGCCGCGACAGCACCGGCGACGACGTTCTTTTCAACGAATTCCTGCAGTTTGGGACGCAGCAATTCCAGCTTTACTTTGTCAAACTGAGCCGCGAAGGCAGGCCCGCTCACAGTCACCGCCGCGGTACAGCACATCACGAAAAACGAAAATGCCCTCGCCATCCTGATCCACCGCGTTCGCATGACATTCATCCTTCACAAGTCAGATGTGATCGAGTTGCCCATTCACCAAGTTTGCAACGTAACGAATCCACAAATTGAAATCCAATGGGATACTCGTGACGTGAAACGATTGTGGTGAAGTGCGGTGAGCGGAAGGCCGAATCAAATCCGGGAACGTGGCGGCGGTAGAACTCGCAGTCCGCACAAATTCCAAACGGCAGGTGATCGAACTTGTCTGGTGCTTAGCTTGCGGACCAGTCGCCGCTGAAAACTTCTGCCGCGGGACCTGTCATGAAAACGTCGCCTTCAGCGGACCATTCCAGGAACAAGTCACCACCGCGAAGGTGAGCCGTGACTGAGCGGCCAGTGCGGCCTGTCAATGCTGCTGCGACTGCTGAGGCACAGGCTCCAGTACCGCATGCCAGGGTTTCTCCGCTGCCACGCTCCCAGACTCGCATAATAAACTCAGACGGTGATACGACCTGAATGAACTCTGCGTTGACGCGTCGAGGGAACGCCGGGTGACGTTCGATCTGCGGGCCAACGTTCAGCACCCAATCGTCATTCACTTCATCCACGAATGTCACGCAATGCGGGTTTCCCATGGAAATGCAGGAAACATTGATACCTCGCCCGGCGACTTCCAGCGGCACATTGAGCGGCGGGTTACCGGGAAGTGTCGTGGGAATGCGTTCGGCATCGAGAATCGGTTTCCCCATGTTGACTGTCACACGATCAACTTTGCCGTTGCCTCCCGTCGACAGCTTCATCGTCAGAACACCGCGCCCCGTCTCGATCTTCAATTCAGAGCGTCTAGCGATCCCTCGATCGTAGACGTACTTGGCGACGCAACGAATAGCGTTTCCGCACATTTCGGATTCACTCCCGTCTGCATTGAACATCCGCATGCGGGCATCGGCCTTTTCAGACGGGCCGATGAGCACCAGGCCGTCTCCCCCGACACCGGTATGGCGATCACTGATGGCGATGGCCGTTGCAGCAATATCCGCTGGCACTGCCTCGGCAAAACAGTCGACGTAAACATAGTCGTTGCCTGCACCGTGCATTTTCGTGAATCGCATGGAAAATTCTTCCAGATTAGTCGGTTATACGTCGCTCAGCATTGGATTGGACATTGCTGACCAGTGGTCGCAATCAAAAAGAATAGCATCACTCAGAATCACTCTGGAAGTGACGGAGCAGGGGGCGTGTTTGAGTCGGTCACGGACGGTGTTGCCGAGGGGGACACAAGTTTTCCCCCCAATCCTTCGACCGGCACAATCGCTGTCTGGAGGATCGCTCGTCCGATTTCGGGATGCGCATTGTCTGCCTTGTCATTTTGAACCCACGCAACCAGATAGAGTGGGCCAGAAACGAGCGCCTTTTCGTTTGCCGGAATCTCGGTCTTGTTGCCAGCTTCGTACTGCTTCAAGTAATCATCCAGATGTTGCTGCAGTTCGTTGTAGGGCATTGAGAAGGAAAACTTCAATTCGCCCTTTTTGGGGGCGACTCCGCGAGCGCCACCGGGCATTTCTCGAACCAGCATTGCATGACTTCGAATTCCAATCGTGGTCCGCGCCTTGACGTCTTCCTCAGCGAGTGCCATTCGCAATCTGAGTGACGGGAGTTGTTCTTCGGTCGCCCCTGAAACCTCGGCGTTGATCGATAACTCCCCATTCTCGACTTTTCCAGCGAGAGCGATTCGAATCGGAGTCTTGCGCTGGATGCGTTCATCGACAACCGTTCGAAGCAATGCGTACGCCGATCCACTGACTTGCAGGAAGCCAAGGTACGGCGCCTGCTCGGGATCGAGCATCGCTCCATCGACGGTCGCTGTCGGGGTCTTCGACATTTCGTAAAATGCGAATCGGTCCTCACTGTCCTGAGTGACGAGACCGTCTGGCTGCGGATTGTGCTGGTGATAACGCAAAGTTACGACCTGATTCGCGGGGTATGTCGAACGAACCACGTCCAAAGCAACTTCCGTTGCAACGGCAGGAGGACTCTTGCCTGAGGTAAAGAACTCGACCAAAGCCACGTGTTCGCCGCCTGCTGGCGGGGCTGGAAGTGATTTTTGAATTCCTGACTTCAGAAGTCCCATTTTTTCCGTGTAGATCTTTTCCAGATGATCTTCCAGGCCATCTGTATTTCCGTGGTGCTCCTTCCAGATTTTCGTCAGGAATTCTGTCGGAGTTGGTTCTCCAGCAGGCTGTCCCAACCGTCGCGCCATGACCAGATGTTCCAACATCGGCATGGCGACGATCACTGAGTAGTAATCGATCGCCGCCTGAGTCTGCTTCGTCGCTGCAGCGTAATCTCCTAATGCCGCCAGGATATCCCAGTTGTAGGTCTGTTTGACGAGGGCCGCCTTAAGTGCTTCATGAGCACTCGCTCGGTCTTCGTCCTGCTTCGATCGGCTCTTCGCAAGAGCGATGTGGATTTCTGCCTGGTCACGCATTGCCTGAAAGCGAGGCTTCAGGTTTGCACCCGCTTGGCCCATCAGTTTTTCCGCTTCATTCAAATGCGTGATCGCTTCTGCAGGCAACCGACCGGAAGTGATCAACTGTTGAGCTGTAATCCACTCCGCATTTGTGTTCATCCGGGTTCCCCAGATCTTGGAGAGTTCCAGATACTTACGAATGATTTCCTTGAGCGTGTCGTCGTCGTAGCCTGCCTTCGCATGCACTGCCAACAGTCCAAAAACGGCTTCGATCGAGATCGGACTGACAGGATGCTGGCTTGCGAGTTTCAGGATCACCTGGGGCTGAGGCGGTCCCTGCATCGCCCGAAATGCTTTGTCATAGACATCAAATGCAGGAGGAAGTGCCGATTCCAGATAGTCGGAAAGCTTTGATCCCGATGTCGGCAGCAAGCGAGCCATGTACATCTCTTGGCTGCCGCTGGCAACGGTTCCACGAATCGCTCCGTTGCCGAATTCTCCCTGGAAGTCGAACGCCGCGTTAGCATTCTTCATCTTCAAACTGACCGAGGTACCGTCAACCGAGGTTGATTCGATTTTCGCAGAGTTATTGTCCTCGGTGGAATCAATGATTTCAGCCTGAAATTTGCCGTCAGATCCTTTCGCCAGACTCACGATCCACAGGTATTTATCTCGGCGATCCTGTCCGGTCACCACCATCACCCAATGACCGTCCAACTCCTTGACGTCGGTACGAATCGGAATAATCACCTTCTTGCCAGCCTGTGGTGCCCCATCGCCCCCTTCACCCGGCGCAAGTTCCGTATCTGTTGATTTCGATCCGCATCCGGAAACAACGATGACCAGTAGCAGGCAAATGAGCCGATTCCAGTACCTGACGAGATCTGACATCTTGATGAATTTCCGCTGCGTTTGTGGTGTAAGTGTCTTCGAGTGAATGAGATAGGACAAAAACTCGGGTCACAGTCTTTCCGCGGGACTAGAACGGTTCGCATACAGCGAGGGACTACGCCGTTTTCCTTTGAACTGATTGAAATTGTCTGGAACTTCGCAGGGGCGCTACTCTTTCGCTCGAAGCCAGTCTGCCATCCAGAGTTGGCTGGTTCCATCCGGCGTTCGGGTCGATGTCCACATGATACTCTTGCCGTCAGGACTGAAAACGGGAAGGACGTCCGCTGCGGAACTGAAGGTCACTTGCCGCACCTCGCCAGCAGATACGGTCCCGTTACTCCAGTTCAGGTCCATGGTGAAGAGATTAAAGTGAGCCGACATCGGGCCCTTGCTGTAATCAGCCCCAGACCAGACGAGATACTTCGAAGTCGGATGGAAATACGGACACCAGTTGACCTGCTTCAGATTATTGGTCAATTGCACTTCCGTTTTTCCATCTACTGAAATGGCAAACAGTTGCAGCATGTGCTCTTCCTGGCGATCCGACCGGAAGATCACCCACTTTCCGTCAGGAGAAAAGAACGGGCCGCCATCATAGCCAGCAACGTTTGTCAATTGCCGCACATTCGAACCGCTGGCGTCCATGATGTAGAGGTCAGGGTCACCGTCACGCGATGACGTGAAAACGATCTGCTTGCCATCCGGAGAATAGCTTCCTTCGGCGTCGTAGCCTGGGGTATCAGTCAAACGACGCATCCCTGTCCCGTTCACGTTGATTTCGTAGATATCCATGTGCGGATCGAAATCCCACATGTAGCGCCGCTGTCCCCCTTTTGCGGCCAGTTCTCGAGCTTTCAGTTCCGTCTGATCAATTTCCGGATCGAGATGACTGGAGGCAAATATGATCTTTTCGCCGTTGGGCGAGAAGTAAGCACAGGTCGTACGGCCGCGACCAGTACTTAGCAGCCGGGGCGTTTTTTCATCCAGTTTCTGCACATAAATCTGATAGAACGGATAGCCGACGGGATACGCCTGATAGACGATCATGTCGCCCTTCGGGGAAAAATAGCCCTCGCCCGCCCGGGGCAATCCCGACGTGACCTGGCGGATATTTCCCAGATGTTTCGCTTCGGCAGCAGCATCAGTTTCCACAGGGGGAGCGGTCAACAGGGCAATCAGCAGCGGCAGCATCGAATTCTCCTCGACAGTTCGGCACACGGATCGCGCACAGTATACGCCCGAAGTTCGCGCACCGCGAGCAGATACGGATTGCGTCAGGTTCCGCAGCTTCCCTAGAATTACGGAACTGCCAAGACGATCAACGTGACAACATTCCCAACGATTGGTTTTCCATTGTCCGCGCCCTTGTCTAACGAGCCCGCGAAATCCATCAGTTCCAGCCTCGGTCGATCGAGGAATTGGGGGCTCGGAATTATTGTCTGCCTGCTGGCATCAACCACAATTTTGTTTGTCGACGAAACGGAATTCGTTGTGGTGGAACGCTTTGGCCGAATTATTTCGGTTTATGATCGCCCGGAACAACGCGGTCTGCAGTTCAAATTGCCGTGGCCCGTCGAAACTGCTCGCCGGTTTGATCGACGGCTGCAATTACTTTCACCTCTTGGGCGTGAAGCCTTCACACACGACCGGAAAAACGTCACGGTCGAGGCCTATGTTCTGTGGAAAGTGAGTGACGGTGATTCGCAGAATACGGGTACTCACCCCGTCGTTCGCTTTTTTCGTAGCTTGGGAACGATCGAGATTGCTGAAGCAAGGCTTTCCAGTCGTTTGCAATCCATTTTGACAGAACAAATCGGGCGGCGAGAACTCTCTGAATTGCTCGGGGCCGAAGATTCCGAGGCGGCACCATCCGATTCGATCGGTCCCCTGGAAAAAGTTTCTGCTGAAATTCGTCGGGAATTAATGCAACGAACCGACGAAAAGGATTCACTCCGCGACCGGCAGGGGATTGAGATTGTCGACGTTCGAATCCGTCGCCTGAATCTTCCCGCTGGCAACACGCGGGCTGTGTTTGAGCGGATGCGCAGCGAACGTCAAAAAATAGCCGAACGCTACCGCAGTGCTGGTTTGGCTGAAAATCGGATGATCCGTAGTCAGGCGGATCGGCAGGCCGGTGAATTGCTTGCCAAGGCGAGTGCTGAAGCAGAGCGAATTCGCGGGGACGGCGATGCCGAAGCCATTCGTATTCTCAATGAAGCACACGCTCGCGATCCCGAGTTTGCAGCGACAATTCAGACGCTCGATGCTTACAGGCAGATTCTCAACGAGAGGACCACGCTGATCCTTTCTGCCTCGAATAGTTTACTGAAACTGCTGGTAGAAGGAGTTCCGCCTGCGGCAAGTAAACTGGCCCCAGAATCGAAGCCTGCTGAAACGAAAGGCTCTGCGGCAGGTCTCGAATCGCAGCCATCAGCTCTTGAGCCTGCGAATCAGCCCAAAAAGGCGGTCGGAGACGTTCAATGAATGAACGATCTGGTTCCAGGTCCCGAATCCTGGCGCTGCGCATTGCCACGGGAATGGTGTTGTGCGTCTATCTGCTGTCGGGAGTTTATACCGTACCTGCCAATCAGGTCGGTGTTGTCCGCCGTTTCGGTCGCGCCGTGTTTCCCGTTCGCACGAGCGGCCTGCATTACGATCTTCCCTGGCCCTGGACGACAATAGATCGAGTCAACTTGAATGCAGTCCACACGTTGACACTCGGTGAAGCAACGGACGAAGCGAACGCGTTTCTTGCGTCGGCTTCGAATCAACCGACAACGTTCCTGACAGGTGATAGAAACCTTCTGCAATTGCGGATTGGTGTTCAATATCGGATTTCGGAAGAGTTTCTTGCCGAGTGGCTCTACGGCAGTACCTCGCCGGAATGGCGATTAAGATCGTTGATTGAGACGACGGTGGCAGACCTGGTTTCACAGTGCGGCGTCGACTTTGTTCATACTCACGGATTGGCAGAACTTAACAATCGCCTGCTGATCGCCGTCCGAACTGCGGCTCGTAATCAGCGTCTCGGCTGTGATGTGGAACAGGTCACGATCGATCGGGCTGAGCCACCACCGCGGGTCAAAGCAGAATTCCTGGACGTTTCGAATGCTCGCGCAGACCTCGCAAGATCTATCAACGAGGCACGCGCCTACGCTGAACAGCGTCTGGCAGAATCTCAGGCAGATGCTCGCCAGATCGTGGACACGGCAATCGGGCAGCGTGGATCGAAGCTATCAGCCGCAAAGGGCTCGGCAGACAGATTTCAGAAGCTGGTCAAACAGATCGAAGCCGACGCCACGGCAGGGGGGCGAGACTATTCCGTTTCGCGAAGCTTGACGCTCGGCCGACTGTATCTTGAAACCGTCCGCGAGATCCTGGGAAAAGTGAAATCCAAGATCGTTCTGGACGGCGCTGCGGATCTGACGCTGCCCCAAAGCGCTCAGCCATAGTACAAAATCGATTCGGGACGACTTTACAATGCCGCTCCCTCGGTGTGTCTTCACAGGGATGCGATCATTCAAATTCTGACGTGATCGCACTATGATCACGAGATGATTGCACAATTTGCCTTAATGTTGATGCTGGGAATGAGCCTGATGTGGGCCCTGATGCCTCGTGCGCAGGTGACAGCAGGTTTTTTCCGGATCCAGATGATGATCGCCCTGGGACTGGGAGTGCTGGCGATTCTGACGCTCGGCAGTTTGACCCCTGCCGTCGAATCTTCATCCGTTGATCGGTGGACATTCGCCGCTCGGGTGGCGGTTGGCGTGGCTGCGCTGGCAGGTTATGTCGGATCCGTCTTCTGGATGTTGGACCGACGCCCCGGCGGAACTGTCTGCGTCTTCGTGATCATGTTATCGACATTTGCCAGTTTGCTGTTCTCGCGAGGGGATCTGGCATCTATGACGACGCCTGCTGGTCAGTTATTGCTGATTTCACAACTGGCGACCGCTGCGGTCCTGGGAGGAGCGGTAACCAGCATGTTGCTGGGACACTGGTATCTGACCGCTCCCACAATGTCGATCGAGCCATTAAAGCGATTGAGTCTGTTGTTTGGTATCGCCGTTGGAATTCGGCTGGTCGTATCTATTATCGGCTGGGCGACGGGCGGACACGGGTTGGTCGATGGAACTCACTGGACCTGGTTCGCTCTCCGCTGGCTTGCGGGAATTGCTGGTCCGCTCGTGATTGCCGTGATGGCTCTGCGAATACTTCGCTATCGAAACACTCAGGCAGCAACGGGTGTTCTTTTTGCCGGTGTGATCCTGACCTTTATCGGCGAGATGTCCGCAGCGCTGCTGTACAGCGAACTGAAAGTTCCCTTTTAGCATTCTGATTTTGCGATTTTGCCAACCTTTTTGATGACATTCGACATTCATGCAAATCAACTTTGACTGTCCCAAGTGCCTGACGATCGCACGCGACGAAGTTTCTGCCCAGACGCAACAGGTCAAGTGTTCCAACTGCCAGTGGACTCGGCCGATTGCGGCTGAAGATCGTACGGGTGAGACACCCACGCGGTGTCTTGTCTGTGGCTGCAGCGACCTTTGGCGTCAGAAGGATTTCTCGCAAAAGCTGGGCGTGGCGATTGTCGCGCTGGGAGTGATTCTCAGTACTACGGCCATGGCATACATGCAGCCAGAGCTGTCGCTGGGAATCCTGATGGTTTTCGCTTTGGCCGATATGATCCTGTATGCGGTCATGCGCGATCGACTGGTTTGTTATCGCTGCCACGCGCAATACCGTCGGCTAGCCAATATGGAGTCGATCGGAACGTTCGACCTGGAGGTCAACGAGCGGTATCGTCAGGAAGCAATTCGGCTGAAGCAGGCAGAACAATCGGCAAGCCCTCGCTAGAATGCCTGAATCTTGTTTGGTACAGACACGACTGGACCACTGGTTTTTGCAATTCATTGTCCTATCATCATTTCCGCTTAACTCGCTATGGATGTCCGGCAGACGAGACTCGTCGAAGATCTGGCTGGTTTGTTCCGTGGTGAACTGGCCTGTGATCCGATTTCGACATCGCTTTACGCGACGGACGGCAGTCTGCATCAGATGACGCCGCTGGCGATTGCCTGTCCGCGTGATCGAGACGATCTGATAACACTGGTCAATTACGCTGCCGAACAGCACCTGCCATTGATCGCTCGAGGTGCCGGAACGAGTGTCGGAGGTGAGTCACTTGGTCAGGGGATCGTTGTCGATTTCTCTCGACATATGAACGCCATCGAGCAGATCAGTGAACAAACCGTTCGCGTTCAGCCGGGCGTCGTTCACAGTGTCCTGAATCGGGCTCTTTCCAGAAGCGGTCGTTGCTTCGCCCCTGACCCCTCGAATTCAACGACAACGACGATCGGCAGCATGATCGCTTTGGATGCAGCCGGGTCGCATTCCCTGAGGATTGGATCGACGCGCGACCATGTCGTGAACATGGACGTTGTGCTGGCCAACGGGACCTCGTTTCTCGCCGAAAACGAGGCTCTGGATTCACTGACAGCAGCCGATTCTTTGACGAACGGCGGGGCAACCAAGCACGAGATCATTCGGAAACTCGTCGAACTGCTGACGGAACATGAGACACTGATAAAAGAGAAGCAGCCGGCTGACCTTCCTCGAAATCGAGCGGGATATTTTCTGCGTGGAGTCTTATCCGCGACAGAACTCAATCTTCCTCGAATGCTTGTCGGGTCCGAGGGAACTCTGGCGATGTTCACTTCGGCAACCCTCAAGACAGTCGCAAGCCCCGCACATCGCGGCGCCATGCTGATTTCATTCGCAACGCTGGAAGGAGCGGTACGGGCAGTCAGTAATATCACTCTGGATCGCCCCAGCGCCTGTGATCTGCTGGATCGACGTCTGCTGACACTGGCACGTGAAACCGATTCGCGATTTGAAAGGTTGTTGCCCGCCTCTGCAGAAGCAGCATTGCTGGTGGAACATGTCGGATTCAGCGAAAACGAAGTTGCCGGCAAACTGACTTCATTGGCACGGCGATTGGGCGACCTGAAGGATTCCGGAGCGACGGCGTTTGTTGCCCGGACGCTTCAAGAACTGGATTTTCTCTGGTCGTTGCCACATCGCGTCGTGCCGCTGCTGAACGGCGTGCGAGCAAAGTCGAGCAGCCCGCTGCCGCTCGTTGAAGATATTTCTGTCCCCCCGGAAGCCCTTGAAGAATTCATCGCGCGGATGCGGCGAATACTGCAGCGACACGAGGTGACAGCGTCACTTTATTCGCACGCGGCTGTCGGGCAACTTCACATCCGACCATTTCTACCACTGCCAACCTCGCACGATGCTTCGCGTCTGGAGGCACTGGCGCGTGATCTCTATCACGCGGCACTTTCTCTGGGGGGATCGATCAGCGGTGAGCACGGTTTAGGGCTTTCTCGCACGGCATTCCTGCGTTCTCAATACGGCGAGCTTTACCGCGTTTTTCAGGAGGTCAAGGATCTTTTTGATCCGCAGAATCTGTTGAATCCCGGCAAGGTTTTGACCGATGATCCCCATCTGACAGTCCGCTATCTGCGTCCTGTGGTGACAACGCAACCTCAGTTGTACGAACTCCAGTTGCTTTGGGCTCCGTCCGAGATGAGTGATGCCGCGACTGCCTGTCACGGCTGCGGGGCCTGTCGAACGCAGGAACCAGAACAGCGGATGTGCCCATTCTTTCGATCGCATCCGACTGAGGAGAATTCACCCCGAGCAAAGGCGAACGCCGTCAGGGCTGTGTTTGATGAACGCATCCCGACTCATGCTCTGGCGTCAACAGAAATGCGGAATCTGGCCGGTCGATGCTTTAACTGCAAGCAATGCGAAATCGACTGTCCGAACCATGTTGACGTGTCTCATTTGATGATTGAAGCGAAAGCTCAACATCTGGCAACCAATGGCCCTCTGACGTCTGAATGGTTTCTCTCGCGAGTACACTCGTGGGGTGATTTTTTGTGTCGTATTTCGTGGCTCGTCAATCCGCTGCTGAACAACGCCAGCGCCAGGTGGGTGCTGGAACGAACGCTCGGAGTCGCAGCCGAACGTCGTTTACCACCGTTTGCACGGCGTCCCTTTTTGAAGATTGCGCGTCGAGAATGGACAGCACCCCCTGCGAACATCCGAAATGGTCAACCAGTCGTCTATTTTGTTGATCACTTTGCAAATTATCACGACACCGAACTGGCAACGGCGTTTGCGCGGATCCTCGAGCATAATGGGCAAAAAGTTCATGTTCCCCCGCGTCAGCTGCCATCCGGAATGGGCATGATTTCGATGGGGGATCTGGATACTGCCCGTCCGATCGCAGAAAACAATGTGCGAATCCTGGCGGATTTCGCGCGCGAGGGAAGTCCAATCGTTGTGACTGAGCCTGCGGCAGCCGTTTGCTTGAAATATGAATATCCGAAACTGGTGCCGCACCCCGATGCTCAGGTTGTTGCGGATCGTGTCATTGAAGCGGGAGAGTTTCTCTCGGGGCTCAGGCGGCAGGGAAATCTCAGAACGGATTTCTGCGAACTGCCATTGGTTGCCACCTACCACACGCCGTGCCACTTGAAATCGTTGGGGACGTCAACACCGCTGCTGGACCTGTGCAATCTGATTCCACGGTTTTCAGGGCGAAACGAGGAGAGTGGCTGTTCAGGATTCGCAGGAACGTTCGGCCTGACGCGAGAGAATTTCCAAGAGTCACTGGTAATCGGCAAAACGCTGATCGAGCAGATGCGTCGCGATGATCATCAGCTTGGCCTGACGGAATGCAGTAGCTGTCGGATGCAGATGGAACAGCGGACTCCGACCCCGACTCTGCACCCTCTCAAAATTCTGGCACTCGCCTGGGGGCTGATGCCGGAAATTCATCGAAGGCTTCGTCCGAACACTCGCAAGCGACTGACATCCTGAACGGATTGGTCTTGCATCTTTCAATATTTTGCGAGAAGAGGAGATTTGACCAGTAGATATCATAATGGATGTGTGTATATTTGCACAAAGAGGATTTTTACGCTTCGCAGTGCGATTGCCTTGCGTTAATTCACTGCACACAAGGCACGATCATGTCCAGCGTGAACATGGAAGAACTCCTGATGGTGGCAAGTGAAGGGTCTGCAGGCCGATCGGCTCCATGGCTTGAACCATTGGAGTTTGAACCGTTTCTGCGACCTCAAGTCTGGGGCGGGGATGCTCTTGGGCGATTGTTGGGAAAGCCGCTGCCAGGTGATCAGCCTGTTGGTGAATCCTGGGAAATTTGCGGCCTGCCACATAATTCCAGCGTGGTTGCAGACGGCGCTTTGGCTGGCCATCGATTGCCCGATCTCTGGAATCGCTATTCGACTGAGATCGCCGGTCGACAGGTCGCAGGGGCACACTTTCCGCTGTTTGTGAAGTGGCTCGATTGCCGTGAACTCTTGTCAGTTCAGGTCCACCCCAACGATCTGCTCGCAAAAGAGTTGCTGGGAGAATCGTCCGGGAAAACAGAAGCCTGGGTGGTTGTTGATGCGGAACCAACAGCGCGGGTGTATGCCGGGCTGAAGCCGGGAATTTCGCGTGACGAGTTCCTGAACCATCTGAAAATGGGGACGGTTGCAGATTGCCTGCATTCGTTCACGCCAAAGGTTGGAGATTGCATTTCGCTGCCTGCCGGGACGATCCACGCAGCGGGAGGTGGTGTCGTATTCGCTGAAGTTCAGCAGCCGAGTGATGCGACATTTCGCCTGTTTGACTGGAACCGCCTGGGACTCGACGGGAAACCTCGTACGCTTCATCACGACCTGGCAATGCGTTGCCTGGACTGGCCCCAATTCCCTGTGAATCCGGTTGTTCCGCAACCGATTCCGTCGCCTTCAGGCACCGTCGGAGAATCGCTGCTGAGAACGTCCATCTTCGAATTGGAACGATTCCGCGTCAAAGGCCCATGGTCACATCCTTATTCAGGTGAAATGACGATCTGGATGGTGCTAAACGGCGTGGCAGTTTTGACTGCCACAGGGGCGCCGAGAGTTTTGCGTCGAGGCTCTTCGATACTACTGCCGGCAGGCATAACGACCGCGGCCTGGACAGCGGAAGATTCAGAGATCCCATGCGAACTTCTCTGCATTCGGCTTCCTTCCACAACTGAGTCGAGACTTGGCGACGTCGGTAGTCGGTGAGTCTACTTGCTCGAAATTGGAAGGATTCTTCCAATTTGTCGCCCCGGCATTTCCCGGAAACGCTGCGATTGGTCGCTTTCCTTGCAGTTTCTGGGATCTTTCTCTAACTTCGTAGGCTGCTACAACCGAATTAATCGGCAAAGTCACAAAAGTGGCGAAGCTTTGGGGCGGTTGTCGAACGCAAGCTTCGAAACGAGTTCGCTACGTCGCGAACCAGGCTGAAGCAAGCCATGCGTGGAACTGCGTAACTGCCGCAAGCACAGGAAGTTGAAGACCCTGTTGGGTGAATAGCCTCCGTCTTCGCTTGTGTCCCGATACAGTGATTTTATTGACCGTCGAAAACACTTTTGCACAAGGAACGCAATGGCTGATTTGATTCCTCCACATGGTGGATTGTCTGAACCGATTTGCCGAACAGTCGGCGCAAATGACATTGCGGCATTCAAGGCTGAAGCCGCATCGTTGCCAAAGGTTCCTGTTTCTGCAGCAGATTTGTCGACTGTTTATCGCCTGGGCGACGGGACGTTGAGCCCGCTGACCGGCCCCATGAACAGCGAAGCCTATCATCGAGTGCTCGACGAAAGTGTCGTCATTCACAACGGGAAAAAATACGCCTGGACGATTCCACTGGCGTTTCCTGTGACCGGTGAAATGGCCAAGACTCTGAAAAGCGGCCAGAAGGTGGCTCTTGTTGGACCGGATGGTGAAGTCGCCGCGACACTCGACGTCACCGATGTCTATCCCTGGCCAAAGCTGAAGTATCTGCAAAGCGTCTATTTGACGGACCGAGTTGATCACCCCGGGGCCAGCATGGTCATCGACGGGGATAAAGCCAATTCGCACCTGATCGGTGGTGAGATCAAGGTCCTGCCGCAGCCGAAAAATGCCAAGTTTGGTAAGTACGTTCTGACGCCGCGTGAAGTTCGCAAAGTCCTGGCTGAAAAAGGTTGCGACGCCGCGGTTGCCTTCCAGACTCGTAACCCGCTGCACCGGGCTCACGAGTATGCTCTCGTCCATGGCCTGGAAACCCTTGTACGCGAAGGAAAGAACGCCTTGGCGGTCTTGAATCCGCTGATCGGTGAAACCAAGGGTGATGACGTTAACGCCGAAATCCGTATGGCAACGTACGAAGCCCTGATCACTCAGCGGCAATTAGGTGATGGGGACAGCGATCAGTCGCTGTGGGGACCACGTAACGAATCCGTACCAGATCGAGTTGTTCTGCTTGGTCTGGACATCAAGATGTTCTACGGCGGACCGAAGGAAGCCGTGATGCACGCGATTTACCGCCAGAACATGGGGTATACGCACATCATCATCGGCCGGAAGCATGCCGACGCTCCGTATGCCAACGGTGAGAATATCTGGGGTGATTTCGATGCTCATCAGATCTTCGACAAGCTGAACGGTGACCTGCAGATCAAGCCACTGAAGGTCGGCTTCGCGGCCTACTACGATTCAGTCGGACGCGTCGACCTGACCGAGCGTCACCAGGGCGAAAAGCCTGTTTCGATCTCCGGGAAAGACATCCGGGCGACACTGTTGAAGGGCGAACAAGTTGATCCCCGGATCATGCGTCCCAGCACCAGTCAGATCCTGGGCGCTGCGATGAAAACCGCGTGATTTCCGCAATCTGATACGAAGGCCCCTTGCTCCACCAATGTCGGAGCAAGGGGCTTTTTTCGTTTGATGGTCGCGTTCTTGAAAAAATGCTTATGGGTCGATCATGAAGCAGGCCTGAATTTGTCCTCCGGAAATTTTGTTGCCAATAGCAACTGTAACTCTTGATCCGTATGATGGTTTCCGGCGTTAACATCCGTGCGCAGATGACCGCCACAACGAATTTCGGGGAGATCTCATGGCCGGAAAAGTATCGATTCAGTGTCCAGGATGTCTGGCAAAACTCAATCTTCCTGACAGCAGCAAGCTTGGAAAAAAGATCAAATGCCCCAAGTGCTCTGACATTTTTGTTGCAGAAGCCAACGAAGACGAGGATCTGGACGACATCGAGGACGACGATGCGCCGGCCAAGTCACGCGGGGGGAAAAAGCGGGCGGCTCCTGCGAAAAAAGGGGGCAAAAAGGGAGGTTCAGGAGGCAGTGGCGGCCCCAACGTTCCACTGATCGCGGGCGGATCCGTGGCGGTCGTCGCGTTGATCGGAGCAGGGCTGTTTTTCGGCGGGTTCTTCGGAGGCTCCAAGCCAATTCCAGCACCTCCTGTCGAACCGGTTCCAGCTCCCGTTGCAGCAGTTCCTGCCCCCGTGCAGCCGCCTCCCGCTCAACCTGCACCACCCGCGATGACTGCGACTGAAAAGACCTTGGGATTGCGCTGGATGCCGGCGCCGACCGAATTGATCGTTCATCTCAAAGTCGCTGACGTGATGCAGGCGCCCCTCTTGAAGCAGGCATTTGAGAGCCCCATGGCGGCGATGGCAATGGCGGAAATGAAGAAGAATACTGGCCTCGCCGCGGCAGATATCGAAAGTGTCACGATTGGCGTATTGGAAATTCCCAAGCCACAATCGTTTCCTGGTATCGGCATGCCCGCACAGATGGGAATGCCAGGTGGGCCGAAACCACCTGAAGCAACCGTTGTCGTTCGGACAAAGCGATCTGTCACTCTGGAAGAGATCCTGGCTGCTTCGAATGAAGTGGCCGGTGCGGAATACAAATCGAAGAAGTATTTTGAATCAAAAAACGGAGCCACGAAATACGGAGGATGGCTGGCGGAATCGACGACACTGATCCTGGCCCCATCGACCGAACTGCAGGCGATCATGGATCGCGGCGAAACGGTCATCCCGCGAAAGGAACTGGCATTTGTTGATGCCAAACCTCATCTCCTTATCGTTGCGGCACCAAAGGATCCGAAGGCGTTATTTCAGTCTGCCAATCCGGCTCCCCCGGGAGCACCTCCTGAAATCGCTGCTGTGATCGAGGCGATCAAAGATGCTTCAGGATCAAGCCTCGGAGTCAGCATTCGTGGTGGGTTTGATCTTCAGTTCAGCTGGATGCTGAGCAGTCCGGACAACGCTGGGAAACTGAAAACATCCATCGATACGGCTGTTGTCGAAGGCAAAAAACAGTACGAAGTGTTGAAAGCGAATGGTCTGCCACTGGTTGCTGATCTCGGAGACGCGTTGATCAACAATCTGAAAGTCGACGCGGCATCGCAAGTCGTGACGATCAGCACGGGTGTTCCCGATTCCGAACAGCAGAAAATTGAGTTGCTGGCTCAAATGGGAATGGCGATGGCCAGTGGATTTGGTCCCGGTGGAAATCCGGCCGGGATGCCATTTCCCGGTGTGCCTGGAGGGCCTGGTAGTCCCGGTGGACCGAACGGTCCACCTCCGTTTCGAGCAGATTTCGGAGCGCCGGGGCAGACAGATCCTGTCGCCGCTGAAAAGGCAGATGGACTGCCCGACGGTGTCACACTTGAAGCAAGTACTGCATGGAGCCCGTTCCCCAGCATGTCGCCGGATGGTAAATCATCCACGCCTGTTCAGATCCTGCTGGACCTGAAGGGGGATGGGATTGGTCAGATCTGCGGTTACGGGATGGTGGCACTCAAACCTGCGGTTCTTCAGGGTGGCGGGACACTGCGGTCGTCGAGGTCCGAAGCCCCTGGATCTCCGAACCTGACGAAAGCCATGGCTGGATTCGACCCCGCCAGCGCTGATGGGTTCGAACATCCCGAAGGAACCTTGCGCATCACAGTTGCGGTTGATCCACCTGCAGCCGATGGGAAGTCTCTGGAAGCCGTTGAAGGGACCTTCAAGTACGTGACTTTCAGTGATTCTGAAGAGTTCACCATCGAAGAGGCCTCCAAGGCCGCCAAGCGCCCTCTGAGTGACCCAGGGCTGAAAGCGGCAGGTGTCAAACTGTTGGTTTCGAGAGGACCGGTTGGTGAAACCTTGACATTGTCGTGCGGCAAAGGCTTCTATCTTGGTAAAGCAAGTGGAGTCATTCCGGATGCTCCAAATGGATTGACGCACTTCTTTTTGCCAGACACAGACAAGGGGCAGCCTGTTCAGAAGCTACACCCAATTGATCAGTCGGGGAAGTTCCCGGAAAACATGCAGATTCAGTTCAAGGTTTACCGGGAAGTCAAAGAACATACAGCGACGTTTAAGGTCGGGAAAATGGCGTTACCTGCCTTTGCAGCGAAGCCATCGGAACTCGCGGCCCCACCCGGTCAGCCTCAGCTTCCCGGACAGCCTCAATTTCCCGGGCAACCAATGCCTCAGCCTGGTCAACCACAACCTGGCCTACCAATGCCACAACCTGTACAGCCAATACCGCAGCTGATACCGCAGCCGATGCCGCAGCCGATGCCGCAGCCGGGCAAAGCGATGCCGTGATTCCGGCACACAAGGTACCTTAAAGACGGACTATTCCGCACGACCGGTTCACGCTGTGCGAGGCTTGGTCGCCATGCGGTAAAATTCACGTTCCTCGAACCCATATTGGAAATTCCGAGCTAACGTTGCGGAAGATTCTCCCTCGCCCCGAGGAAGAGAAGTACCTGCTTCGTTTCAAAGGATTGTTCCGTGGGTTCTCGCCATTCCCGATCACAACACACGAATAAACACGCTAATTCCTCGGATTCTTTGGCGGGATCGAATGAGGGAATTGAGTTGCGTGGCGATGATTCTGTGACGGCATCTGGTCATTCCAGAACGCCAATTGCAGATGATCCGACCGCCTGCGTGAATGGACCTGTTGCGGTCACGCAACAAGATATGGCGGCTGAACTATCGATGGGTAGCCAATTCACGATGACCAGTCCGAATGGGAATGCCGATTCCACGATCATCAACGACCTGCATCAGCAGATCGAAGGGAAAAATGAACTGATTGCGGCGTTGGTCGCAGAACTCGAACAGGTCGTCGAACAGCTTGATCGCGTCAAGCGGAATGGTTCGGACCGCTCACGCGGGGGATCTTCCGTTCCCGGATTACCGCCCGAGGTCGTCGAAGAACATCAGCAGGTTCTTGGCGAACTGCAGCGATTCGTTCAGCAATGGGAAGAAATGCAGGCCGGAAGTGCACTGGCCCGGATCGAATCCGAGCTCTCAGAGCTTCGCTCAATGATGTCCAGCGGTTATCGCCCGGATGTCTCGACGACCTCTGCAGTGAATCTTGAATTGGTGATGTCTCGGTTGACAGTCGAATCGACGACAACGACGACGGAGGCAACTCCATCCGAAGGTTCGAACTGGGAAGCGATGAAGCGGCAGATGCTGGGCGAACCCGAGCCTGTCGTTGAAGCACCGGTTGAAGAGAATGACCTGTCCCTACGTTTGCATGGAATCACAGCCCCCGCTCCGCTCGATATTGAATCCGCATCCATTGAAACTTTGAGAAAAGCCTGTGCGGACCGAGATACTTACATCGTTCAGATGACTCGCTGGGTTCGGACACACAATTCCGTCAGCGTCCCGGAAAACTGGGAAGAGCTGCAGGGTGTTCCCGATGAATTGCGGCGGCAGGTTGAACTGTTGTCGTCGCGTCTCGAAGAACAGGTTCGACTGGCAGAAGTCGAAATGTCGCTCGAACGAGCTCGACTGTCGCGGGAAAAATCTCAGGTTCAGGCCGATCGCGCCATCATGGATAAGCACTTGAAGCGCCTGGGCATTTCGTCCCTTGATGAACTGGAAGACATTGCTGTCAGCAGCAGTTCCACGGGCGATCGCCGCTGGATGCGATTCCTCGGAGTGAATCGCAAAGGATAATGCGGGTCGCTTTTCCGTGTCACGGCAGCCACATGGCTCCAAAACACGGCGACCGTATCAACCCCTTCCGCCATTGACGCATTCAACATGGCGAATGGAAATCTGTCGCGCAAAGCTGAAATCCAGACGCAGGTCAAAGAACGCGCCGCGATGTATCATTATGATGATCACGTCCAGCGTGTTTCGTATGACGAACACCGAAACTCACTGGCGAAACAGGCTAAACGGTGCCCCGAGACTTAGCGCGTGTCGCACTTCCGTGTCGCGTTGAAACATGGGTTAGACGCTGCAGTTTGATGTCCGCGGGACGCCACACTTAAACGGA
>CAXBSB010000072.1:0-31578 GCA_963977965.1 uncultured Schlesneria sp. | reverse complement strand
CGATGTTCTACTCGAACTAGCGGTATCTGCTCCAACTGGCGGCGGCGATTAACCCGAAGTTCGAAGAAGCCCGAGACACATTGGAAAAGGCTATGAGCGAAAGCGAGCTTTTCAGCGACTCCGCCCCTTAGGAAATCAAACCTCGGCGGCCAGCTTAGGCAACACGCCAAAGGTTGCGATGGAAAGCTATCTGCAGGTAAAAGACTCGGAATGTGATCGTGTTCTTTTGGCGCAGAAATTGGCGCAGCACATCCCCGCGCGGCGTCGTTCAAAGCCTCGTCGCGATTCATCCGAGAACGCCTCCCCGGATTAATGGGGGGGCAAGGGGCCGCGAAGGCGCGCGACCAGAAAGATACCCCCGGCAGGAGTCGAACCTGCGACCTGAGCTTTAGGAAAGCTCCGCTCTATCCAGCTGAGCTACGGGGGCTTGTCCTGAGGATTCTACAAGGTTCGGTTGCCGAGCGAAAGAATCCTTAGCGGAATGCCTTTGCCGCGTGGAATTGACAACTCGTGGCAAACTGACATGCTGGCAGCAGTTTCTGTTTGTTGTCTGGTATTCCCGCCCTGGTGGGTGATTCGAGGTTGTTGCCTGTGACGTGGTTACGCACGCGAACTCGACTGAGATTGCCGATTACGCTGAGTGTTGTCCTGATGACACTCAACGTGACTCTCATGGTCTGCTGGATCGTGCTGCTGGCTCGGTCGACCGGGTGGGGTGCGCTCATTATCGGTGTGATTGTGTTCACGCTGATCCTCGTCGGACTCTCGTTCTACCTGTTCCTGATCATCAAGGAAGTCCGGCTGAATCAGCGGCAGGCGAATTTCGTCGACAGCGTCACTCACGAACTGAAATCGCCGATCGCTTCGCTGAAGCTGTATCTGGAAACGCTGGAAATGCGGACTGTCACCGATGAACAGCGGGCGAAGTTTTATCATGTGATGGGGGAAGAACTGGATCGCCTGGACCACCTGATCACTCAATTGCTCGAAGTTGGTCGCCTGGACGCCATTGGGGCTCAATCGGAACCCGAAGATATTCGACTGGAATCGATGCTGCACAAATGCGGTGCTGCGGCGTGTGCTCACCATAAGCGGGATGAAGCGACAACGATCACGTATGATCTGCAACCAGCGATCATTCATGCGAGGCCGTTGGTTGTCGAAACGATTTTTCGAAACCTGATGGACAACGCTATCAAATATGCCGGGGATCCACCGAGCGTTGAAGTTCAGATTCGAGTCACTGATCGAGGCCGCGTGCTGACTCGGATTGCCGATAACGGTGATGGAGTTCCCCCGGAACTTCGAAAGCGGATTTTCGGGTTGTTCTTCCGAGGCGGGAGTGAATTGACGCGACGGCAGAAAGGAACCGGGCTGGGATTGTATATTGTCCATACGCTGGTACGGCAGATGAAGGGCCGCGTGGGTGTTCAGGACCGTCTCAACCGATCAGGAAGTGTTTTTGAAGTCGATCTGCCGGGAAGAAAAGGGAGTGGCGAAGCCTGATTCCAAGAAGTTCAGGTTGCCGCGGGGCTTTATTGCATCATGAGAATTCTGATTGTCGAGGACGAAGAAGCGCTGGCGCTGGGGTTGAAGTTCAACTTCGAGCAGGAAGGGTACGAGGTCCTGCTGGCTGGGGATGGCCCGACCGCGCTGAAGCTGTTCGAAGATACGGCCGCTCCCGTCGATCTGATCATCATGGATCTGATGCTTCCGGGAATGAGTGGATATGAAATCTGTAAGGCTATCCGCGAGCAGAACAAGACGATCCCGATTCTGGTCTTGAGTGCCCGGACGCTGAGCGAAGACCGGATGCATGCGTTCGATTGTGGCACCGATCAGTACATGACCAAGCCATTCGTGCTGCCGGAACTCTTGAACCGTGTCCGCAATCTGCTGGAACGACACAAGACGCTGCTGGCGGCTGCCAAGGTGGAAGCCGCGGAACCGGTGACTCAGGCTAAATATGAATTCGCGCATTTCACACTGCATCCGCAATCGTATGAAGTGGTGACGGGCGACAAACGCCACAGCCTGACCACTCAGGAGATGCAGTTAATGAAGTATTTCATCGATCACGAAGGGGAAGTCCTGTCGCGGTTTCAGATCCTGGAAGAGGTCTGGGATGAGCATGTCGATGTGACAACTCGCACCATCGACAATTTTGTGCTGAGGCTGCGAAAGCTGATCGAGCCCGACCCGGCTCGACCTCAATACATCCTGTCAGTGCGAGGGACCGGTTATCGATTTGTCAGTGGTCACAGCGGGGGAGCTCCGGCTGAGGCGAAGTAATCTGAGTACGCGGTGTCTCTCACTTCATGTCGAAAAACCCGTGGCAAAATGCATACAGGCCCGGCACTTCAAGAGCACCGGACCTGTATGTGTTTGTTCTCGTTCGGAGCTGTAAGAGTCACGAACGAGGGGTAGCCGTCCGAACGACAGCCCGTCGACTGCCGTTAGGCTTCGCCACCTCGCTGGCGTTTACTGTCTGGATTCACGCGATCACCGTCCTTTCGTGCTAGAGTTCCCCGCTTCGACCGGCAGCCAGTGCCGACCTCCTCGCGAGCATTCCAGTTCCGTCGCGTACGTTCCCGCGACCCACAACGGAATCATTTCCAAAAGGAGGAGAAGTGACAAGAGGATTTTCCACGTTTCGAAAACTTTTGTCAGAATTGCTCTTTGCACGTTGGCGAGTGGATATCCAACAGCAGGGTCTTATCCATGCTCCGATGAGCCACCGAGGTGCGACCGCATTCAGAGTGATGAACCACAGATGACGCGGATGGTCACAGATAAATCAAGAATCATCGGTTCAGGGCAATGTGCTCGTGGAACGTCATGCGACCCCAGCCTTTGAAGACTTCCCTGGAAAAATCTTAATGGAATCTCATCTGCGTTCATCCGAGTCATCTGTGGTTGATCATCCGCGGTCGAACCAACGTGGAACCACAGATGACGCGGATGGTCGCAGATAAATCAAGAATCATCGGTTCAGGGCAATGTGCTCGTGGAACGTCATGCGATCCCAGTCTTTGAAGACTCCTCCCCGGAAAAACCTTAATGGAATCTCATCTGTGTCCATCCGACTCATCTGTGGTTGATCATCCGCGGTCGAATACCGCACGAACCATCGTGGAAAGGTTTTCGATTGGTGACGATTTTGGTAGGTTCGTTGTTTTGGACACCCGCCATTGATGAACTTCAAAGCAGACTCACCCTTGAAAGGCCAACCAGCGATGCCGTTTACTTTTCTTCGAGGCCTGGCGCTGACGGCGCTGTTTTCGCTCGTGATGAATTCCGTCAGCGCTGCGGCTGATTCATTGCCCGATGCCATCGCTCCTTCCAAATTGAAGTGGATCTGGGGTGATCCGGCCGGTGCCGATGACAAGACCGTTGTTTTCGAGAAGACTTTTTCGCTGGAGAAAAAGCCGTCGAGCGGACGAGTACGCGTGATGAGTCATGCTGGCTGCGTGGTCTCGATCAACGGTGAACTGGTCGGCGATCAGACGGAAGTCAAACGGCCGAAGGATCTGCAGATCAAAGGGCAGCTTGTTGCCGGTGAAAATAAGATCCGAATCGAAGCGAAACGCGGGGCCAGCCCCGATGCAATCGTCATGACGATGTATGTGACGGAACATGACGGTATCCGACGACGACTCGAAACGGATGGCACCTGGCAGGTGGTTTCGGGCGACAAGCGATTGGCTGCCAAAGAACTGCATTCCTATGCTGATTCACCCTGGGGCGATGTCTACGCGGTTCTGCGTCCATCGGTCACCAAGGCGGAATCGATCAAGGTGCCGGAAGGTTTTCAAGTTGAACTGCTACATGCATTGGATGAAGCTGAAGGCTCGTGGGTGGCGATGTGCGTCGACGGCAAAGGTCGACTGATTGCCTCTGATGCTGGTGGACGTATGGTCCGGATCACTCCACCACCCATCGGTGGCGATGCCAAGCAGACAAAACTTGAACCAATTGCTCTCCCCGTCGGACATGCGAACGGTTTGCTCTGGGCGTTTGACAGCCTGTACGTGATGGTCTGCCAGGAAGGTGTGTACGAGGCAGGATCGGGTGTCTACCGCGTTACAGATACCAATGGCGATGACTCGTTCGATAAAGTGGAACTGCTGCGGAAGCTGCACGGCAGTGGCGACCACGGCCCGCACGCCTTGCTGCTGTCACCCGATGGAAAGTCGATCACGGTGGTCTGTGGAAACTCAACGCGAATCACAGAGATTCAAAAGCACCAGGTACCGCCCATCTGGAAAGATGACCTCGCATTACCAAAGCTGGTTGGGCACGGCTTTATGCTGGGGGCAGGGGCACCCGCCGGGTATATCGCCCGGATGTCACCGGACGGAAAAGAATGGACCCTCGTCTCGATCGGACTGCGCAATCAATACGATGCGGCCTTCAATCGACACGGTGAACTGTTTACCTACGATGCCGACATGGAATGGGATCTGGGGACGCCGTGGTATCGACCGACGCGAGTCTGTCATCTTGTTGACGGAGCCGAATTCGGCTGGCGCAGCGTGTCGGGAAAATGGCCTGAGTACTACGTCGACTCGCTGCCACCTGTCATCAACGTGGGACGCGGCAGTCCGACGGGTGTTGCGTTCGGATATGGAACAAAGTTTCCGGCTCGTTATCAGGAAGCACTGTTCATTGCCGACTGGACCTATGGTCTGCTGTATGCCGTCCACATGAAGGAAGCGGGAGCAACCTACTCGGCTCGGCAGGAAGTCTTCCTCGAAGGGAATGGGACAAAGCCGACGGATATCGTGGTCGCGCCGGACGGGGCACTGTATTTTGCGGGAGGCAGCCGGAATTCAAACAGTGCTCTTTACCGAGTGACCTACACAGGTAAAGAAAGTACGGCGACAGTGGCTGTCGCTGAAGACCCGAAGGCGAAGTCATTGCGGGATCTGCGGCATAAGCTGGAGGGTGCTTATCATGCGACCGACGATGCATCGCTGGCGCTGGCCCTCGAATGCCTTTCTCACGACGATCGCTTCATCCGGTTCGCTGCCCGAACTTTATTGGAGTTCCGGTCAGTTGACGCATGGAAAGACAAGGGGCTGGCGCTGACTCATCCACGAGCGATTGTGCAGACGACACTGGCACTGGCTCGGCTGGAGAAAAAAGATTCGCGCGAAGTCGCGTTTCAACGATTGGAATCTCTGCCGCTGACAACGCTGGATGCTGAAACTCGCCTGGATGCGATCCGAGCCTTGCAGGTAATGTCAGTGCGACTGGGTGACCCGGAAGGTGAGTTGAGGAAAAAGTTGCTGGATAAGCTGCACCGCGCCATTCCATCGACCGACGATCGGTTCAACGTCGAAGCGGCTCAGTTGCTGGCTCGGTGGAAGTCACCGTTAGCCGCGAAGCTGATCTTTCCATTGTTTGAAAAAGGGGCTTCACAGGAAGAGCAAATCGCGTATGCGGCGAGCTTGCGACTGGTGGCCGATGGCTGGCCGAAGGGGGGCAAGGAAAAGTTCTTCCGCTGGTTCCTGTTGGAAAAATTCCACAAGGCGGGAAATCTTGCGAAGTTCATCACCGACATTCGCAAGGATGCGGTGGCATCGTTGTCCGAGGAAGAAAAAGTTGCAATGAAGCCGATTCTGGATGCCGCCCCGGAAACTCGCCCCGAGCCTCCGCTTCCATCACGTCTGTTCGTTCGGAACTGGGAAACGGACGATCTGCTTGCTGAAGTCGAACCATTACTCAAAGGAAAACGAGACTTGGGGCGTGGCAGAGTGCTCTACAAGGAAACGGGATGCGCTGCGTGTCATTTGTTCCGTGGTGAAGGGGGAGTCACCGGCCCGGATCTGACGTTGTCGGCGAACAAGTTCCCGACACGCGAAATGTTGATGCACATCATTGAACCGAGCAAGGTTGTCAGTGATCAATATGCCGCGACATTCATTGAACTGGAAGATGGAACCGTTGTGACCGGCCGCGTCGTGAATAACGACGCTCAGAAAGTGCAGATTCAACTAAACCTGTACATTCCATCAGACGTTCGCGAAATCGTTCGCGAGGACATTGCCGAAATGCGTCCGTCGCCCGTCTCATTGATGCCTGCCGGGTTACTGAATACGTGCCATTCGGACGAGGTGGCAGATCTGCTGGCGTTCATTCAGACAGGGCTAAAGCCGGTTACGAAGGCTCCACCCAGTGTGCCGATCCCCGGCGTTCCGAAGCCAATCGCGCATTGGCAACTGGAAGACGACGACAGCGACGCTCGCGACAGTGCCGGCAATCACCACGGGACGGTGCATGGAACCACGATTCACGACGGGAAGTTTGGCAAGGCCCGACTGTTTGATCGTGCCAATGGAGATCACATCAAGATCCCTCATTCGGCGGACTTTGAGATCGGAACCTACACAGTTTCGGCCTGGGTCTGGCTGACCAAAGAGCCAACGTTCTCGGGAATCCTGGGGACTCGAACCGGCGGCGAGTTCAATTTTGATATGAAAGTGAACGCAGACAAGGTCCACGGCGACATTGGCGACGGGACTCGCTGGATCGAGACGAGCGTCAACTTTTACAAGAACGATGTCGGCAGCAACGGCCAGGGTGGTGATCTCGCCATTCAGCGCTGGTATCTGATCACATTCGTGATCGACAATGACCGAAAGGAGTGTCGACTCTATCTGGATGGTGATCGGAAGAAGACGATTCCATTCAAGGGCGAACCGCGGCTGATGAGACCGGGTCAGACGATGACGATCGGTAACACTGGCCAGGGTGGTGAGTTCATGGACGGAGTGATCGACGACGTCAGGATCTGGAACCAGGCGCTCAGCGATCAGCAGGTACAAAGTCTGTTCGCACCGAAATAGTGCGGGGCGCACGTCGGTGTCGCGTCGGAACATGGGTTAGCCGCTGCAGTTTGATGCCAGCGGGACGCCACACTTGAACGGAATGCGCTCTAATCACCGCGTAACGTTGCGACGATCGGAAGCCGAACGGCGGTGCGTACCGCAAACGCCGCCGCCAGCATCCCCGTCGCAAAAACAATGATCAGCAAAATTACCAGCGAGCCAATCGGAACGTCGCCACCGTGCCCCATCAGGTTCGGTGCGACAGCCAGCAACGCTGACACGGCGCCGGCCAGAAGTCCCCAAGCCAGGACGAACGCGTTTTCCAAAAGCACGAGCGTTCCCACAGTGCCGGCGCGGTATCCGATGGCTCGTAACAGAGCAAGTTCCGACTGACGTTCCAAAACGTTGCGAAGCATGACCGTTGCCAGACCGAATGTTCCCAGCAGCAGCCCCAGGCCTCCTAAAGTCTGAAACGTCGATAGGTACGTGTTCTGGACCGAAAGGAATCGTGCCAGTCGTTCAGCGACCGGTTCGGCGTCAAAGCCGTATTCGGCGAGTTCCGTCTCCAGTAATGTTGAGGTGGCGTCTGCCAGTTCTGGTGGGACTTCAATCAGGAAATACTGAAAGCCTTTCTGTTCGGGATAGACCTTCACGAAGTCAGCTTCATTCATCACCAGGACTCCCTGGAACACGCTGTCCTGATACATCCCGGCAATCTTCAGTTCGTGCTGCGGATGTTCCTGGTCGGGGATCGGAATCGACTGACCTGGAAACTTGTGCAGCGAAAACATCAGCGTGTTCAGGTCTCCCAGAACGGGGATCGATTTGTCTTTTCGAGATCCAGTTGCAATCTCTTTCCACGTACCGGTCGCAAACGCAAATCGTCCCTCATCGATTAATGATTGCGGGGCACCCAGGATTGTCGGGACGCGTGTCTGATAGAGATTCAGGCAACTGGCATCTTCTCCCGGTTTCATTCGAAACGGCACGACTCGCATTTCTTTCAGAACTCTGGCGGCATCGGAATCCGGGGCTGCCTTGAGTTGCAGCTTACTTCGACCATCGGCCGTATTCAGATCGTAGAGAATCGGACTGCTGGTTTCGGCGACCAGTGCATAACCGCCGTTCCCCGATTTGCGATCTGGAACTTCGCTGGTGGGATTTCGTCGGAACGCGGCCACGGTGACGATCAGAAACGTCGCGGTTGCGATCATTCCCGCTGTCATCACACTGCGAATCCGTTGCCGTGACGCGTTACGCAGACCAAGTCGACTGATGGCAATTGCCCCGGCCCCGCGCACCATAGAAGGTGATTTCTCTGTCTGAACTCCGGCTTCCAGCCAGCCCGACAGGAACGACAGGGAGGCAACGAGTGACAGAATCCCCACGCCGAAAAACGCTGCTGCAGGAGGGAGCAGATTCAGAACCGCACCGAAAGTCAGCAGCAGTGCCGCTGCAGAACACCATGTGGCGCGACGTCGAGCGATCTTCGCACGAGCCTGGTGGGCCTGTAGATCAATTTCACGCTCGGTGATTCCTGACAACTGCTCACGCAAGCTGAGCCCCCCCAGTTGCTTTAGTCCCCACCAGATCGAAATCAGTGACGCAATGACAGAACCAGCAAATCCGGCGGGAAGACTGACGACGCCGATTTGCAGAATCAGGTTCTGAGTTCCGATGGCGCCGACCCACCAGTGTGTCAGCCCATAAATCATCAGCTTGGCGTATCCGACTGCTGCAAACAGTCCAATCAAACCACCCGCAATGACGACGGCCAGTCCTTCCCGTATCATTAGCGACTGCACCTGCTTCGGAGACAACCCAATCGCGCCGAGCAAACCGAGGTCGCGCACGCGTTGTTCCACCCCCAGACGAAACAGCAGCCCAATCAGGATCATTGCAGCGACAATCAGAAACAGGCTGAAGCCAATGAACAGCCCTGAAAAATCCGTCGATCCATTTGCGGCGAGTAACCCGATGGCCTTGACCGGTTGAAATGCCAGGCCGATCTGGGCTGGATCAATTTGTCCAAGAATCGCTTGAGAAAGCGTCTCTGAGCGGACGGGTGTCTTGCTTGTCGCCTGCGGAGCGAATCTGATTGTCGTCAACGTTCCGTAACGGCTGGGCCAGAGATTTCGCGCCGTCGCGAGTGGCAGAAACAGCTTGGGTGTCGCGCGGTACTGGTCCCAATAATCGTCGTCGCGGGGGGTGACGGCCCCCAGTTCCATATCGAACGGCTTGTCCCAATCGGCGAGGGAATCAACATCAGTGATCCCCTTAACTTCTGGAGTCAACCGTCGATCGATGGCTGCTCCTGTCATCTTCACGATTCCGCGAACGTAGAACGCTCGCTCCTCTTCGGGTAATTCTCCGCGAGAACCCACCAGGTGATAGGAAATCCGGACCTCATCTCCGACTTTCACTTTCAGATCCTCGGCAAGCCACTCGTTGATGACAACGTCGCTATCACCAAGCTGATTCGGCTTTTCGCCGACGAATTCGAATCGACCAAAAGTTGAAGACTCCAACTCCAGCAGATCCAGGCCAGCGACGGTCGAGTACATCGAGTACCCGGCGGCGGATTTGTGGCGATCCTTGAGTGATTTCAGAGCGTCTCGATCTTTGGCGACAGCGCGTTTCAGCAAGTCGCCGACATCCAGTTTGGGGTTCCAGATCTGGTTGGCGAGGTAGACCATGACAGGCGATGTCGCAAATTTCTCTTCTGACGCTGCGCGCTGAGCCGCTTCGGCAAGCTTGTCTTCCAGAATCATTTGCTCAGATTCAATCTGCTCACATTTCAGGACCTCGTTCTGAACGAGTCGTAGGTTGAGATCAGCCAGTTGAAGCTTTTTCCGCAGATCGCCGTCAAACAAACCTGCTACTGCCGTCGCCGATTTGAGGTCTGCGACATGAGGACCGCCGACAAACAGCGAGTTGATTCGAGCAGGCTTGCGAGTCGGATCGCGACGAGTCGCGCGGACTTCCTCCAAACCGAGTCGTTCCTGCAGGACGTGAAGGTCCATGAAGACATTGAGCGGCAGCGACTGAGTCGGATTGAGTCCAAATCGCGACAGACCATTTTCTGCGGGCGCGATGCCACTAACCGTCAGCACGATTTCTTGCGAGTCGTTGTCCTTATTTCCGAGCAACGTATCCCGAGGAACGGCGCTAGGGATTTCAATCCACAGTGTGACCTGATCGCCCACCTTCGCATGCAGGGCTTCAGCAACCTGCGTGTTGATGACGACACCGGTCCCGGCTGGTTGCTGCACATTGCCAACGTCGATCAGGGACCATACGCCGTCATCGATTCCATAAACGGAGACTTGCCCTGCGCGGCGTAACGATTCGCCAGACTTCGCCTGCATGGCGGCTCGCATAATGATGGCAGGTGCGACCGTACGGTCCTGGATCTGGATTTCTTTTGCGAGTTCTTCGCGGAAGAAACGAGGCCCGCTCAGTACGAACTCGACCTTCCCAAGCCGGTCAAAGGTCATCTTACGCAAGCTGGCCCGGACCGATTCACCGACGATCAGCGCTCCACCGATGACAGCGGTCCCAACGATCACCCCCAGCATTACAGCGAGATTTGTTCGCCAGTAATGCATCAAACTTCTCATCATCAACTGCTGACGAGTCATGCCATCGCCTTGTATTTGCTTGTCGCTTATTCGAACACGTCTCGTGCGGGTCGTACTTCCGTGTCGCGTCGGAACATGGATTTAACGCTGCACTAAGATGCCCGCGAGACGCCGCACTGAAATTGGATGCGAGCTAGAATCTACCCGGAAGCCTCAGGATATTCAGCACACAGAGCGACAAGGCGAATCGGATCGCCAGAAGCTTTCCTCCGCTTCACCGAAAGCCATTATTCGATTCGCTTCAATTTCAGCGAGGGATTTGTGAAAAGGATCAACACGTCGGGCTGCCGCTATCCCGCATCGTTTGGATAAACCCAAGTGCCCGGCGTCGCTTGGCTGGCGTTAACCGGGGAGATGTGACTTTTAACGACTGCTCGAAACATTCCCTGGCTCGGGTCTGGTCGCTCTGCGTCAGATACATCAAACCTCGATTGAAGTGCAGCCATGCGTTGTCGGGCTTCAATTGTATGGACTCTGCGAATGCCTGTTCTGCATCCTCAAATCGATTTAGACCAGCCAGCGCACGGCCTCGTCCGTTTAAAGAGAACGCCAGCCCGAGCGTGTCTTCGTCA
Organism: uncultured Schlesneria sp.; assembly: GCA_963977965.1. Lineage (GTDB taxonomy): Bacteria > Planctomycetota > Planctomycetia > Planctomycetales > Planctomycetaceae > Schlesneria. The sequence continues at coordinate 20,532 of CAXBSB010000072.1, read as the reverse complement.
TGGCGGGCGAGTTCAATCGAACGGTCGAGAGTCGTCAGTGCCTGTTCGAATTCACCGATTTCACACAGGACCTGACCATAAGCACTGTCGTCGGCTCGTGTCCGTTCTTCGTCCTCCTGAAGAATGACCTTGTAATCGTCGAGTGCTTCGACGAATTCTTCGTTGTACCAGCGAGCCTGAGCCCGCAGCCGCCACGCTCTCCAATTTGGTTCATCCTGGCTCTCAATGACTTCGGTCGCCAGTTCAATCGCCTTTTCGAACTGATTGCTGGCAAACGCGGCACTGGCCGTCAAAAGCAACTGCGCCCTCTTCAGCTCTTCGGGAGAAGACGACGAGAGATTGAGTGCTTCATTGCGGTCCGCTTCCGCTTTTTCCGCCTCGCCCATCAGTTCAAAGGTCGCACTTCGGCCAATCAGGATCTGTGGAGCCTCGGGGTCCATTTCAAGGAGGCGATTGAAGCAGTTAACCGCCTCTGACAATTGGCCCGTCATCAGGTTCAATTGAGCGGTTTGCCACAACGCCAACCGCTCGTTCGGGTCGTCAGCCAGGATCTGACTCAGGTCTTCCGTTGCCAGGTCGAAATCTGATCGTTCCATCAACAATTGGGCTCGATTCAGCCGCCCCATTTTGTCGGTCGGATCGAGTGCGACGGCTTTGTTCAAATCCTCTTCAGCGGCACTCTTCTTGCTGTCCATCAAGAAAGTAATCGCCCGCCCCGAATAGGCATCGGCTCGAGAAGGGGCTATCTCGATAGCTCTCTCAAAATCGTCGCGGGCATTCTGCTGCATCTCCAATTGGAGCCAGACAAAACCTCGTTCCACAAACGCATCGACGAATTGAGGAACCACATCGAGCGTTGCCGTATAGTCGTCGATGGCCGATTCATACTGTTCCAATTGACGATGCAATCGAGCTCGATGGAAGCGTGAAAAAACAAAATCCGGGAACTGCTCGATGCAGTTGTCAAATTCGGTCAGACCACCTTCCAGATCGTCTTGAGCAGCCTTGGCGAGACCTCGGGCTGCAAGGACCTGGGGCGTCGGCCCCATTCGTTTGATAGATTCTTCAGAGGCTTGAAGGGACAGGGCGTAGTCGCCCATTTCAAATGCGATCCTTGCTCGAAGGGAATAGGCTTCGCCGGATTCGGGATCGATTTCGAGCATTCGATCACATTCCCTGCTCGCAGATTCCAGTTTTCCTGTTGATACGAGCAGCGTGACCCAGCGTTTCAGGATCGTCGGATGATCGGGATTTTCCAGCAGGCAATCTTTCAAAGTCTGTTCTGCATCTGTGACGCGTCCCTGGTCAAACAGAATATCAGTTCGCAGCAAAACAATGGCAATGGTCCGACCCAGGCATCGCTCAACCTGGTCGAGATCACTCAACGCCTCGTCAAAACGAGAGAAGATGCGCAGAAGCTGTAATTTCAAATAGTAGGCATCCGCCAGATTTCGATCGAGAAAGATTGCGACATTGGCGTCACTCAGTGCCTCTTCGTGTCTTCCAAGTGTCGCCAGCACCATCCCTCGCATTCGAAAACGATCGGCGGTTTCACCGAGCTTTAAAGCAGCGTTGATCTCGAAAAGACTCGCATCAGGCTGATTCAGGTCTAACAGGAGATTAGCCATCGCGCGATGCCTGACGGCGCTCTCAGGCTTTCGCTCAATCCACGCTCGACAATCCGCCGCAGCACGTTCGAGCTGACCGAGTTTTGCCAGGCATTGCAGTCGATTTGCAACGAATAACTCTTCCTCTGGAACTTGTTCAATAAGTTCATCGTACTGGTCAATTGCTTCGGAGATTCTGTCCGAGAGAGTCAACACTTCTGCCAGAAGACACTTCAATGGAATGCTGTCAGGAAGAAGTCGATACATCGTTTCGCAATCTTCAGCGGTGAATCCGACAGGTGCATCTGGCAATGTGATGTCGTAATACTTGATCGCCGCTTCGCTAAAGGTTGTCTCTGCATCGTTGACGCGTGTTCTCCAGAACTCGAACGGGAAAGGCAAAGCCTGGAAGAGCGTTTCAGGGGGGATCCCGAAGATTTTCTGGATCGAAATCGTCAACGGATACGCGACGGGCCAGCAAGGAATCGCGCGAAGTCGGCGAACTAACTCATTTTCAATTTCTTTTTCCGAGGTATTCATTTCGGACAAAACATGAACATCGAATTCGATTCGGCGCTGAGGCAGCAGGACGAACGAGACCTGAACGATCAGAGGATACGCAACCAGACTCTGTTCAACGGCAGCACGAATTTCACGGCGAATGATCTCAGCGTAAGCGCCCGCCAAATGTTCCGGCATCCCTCCCTTCGTCCATTGTTCCTGGTTGAAGTACCAAGTGGCGACTTCTCTTTTGTGGAAGCCATATCGAAATCGAACGGCCTCATCGTTGCCGGAATAGAACCTGAGAACCTGATGTGGCACACAACGAAGAGATAACTGAGGATAATGCTGTAACAGCGTTCGATATACCGGAACGCTTTGAAATATGCTTCTCAGCAGTTCAGATGCTTCTGATGCGTCAACGTTCTTCTTCGATGTCCGCGACTGAAACCAATTCCGTACCGCATTGATGATCTTCAACAACGCTTTGCGTGGACCCGACAATGAGTTGGCGTGGAAAGGCGATTCGGACGAGCACACCTCGCAAACGACCAGCGGGAGTGTTGCATAGAAATCAGGATGCTGGATCTCGACGCCCAATGTCGTACGGCAGTGTCGACCACATCGAACGCACCCGGATGGAGAATACGATTGACTGAGCATGGCCTCAATCGCATTGAGATCGTCCTCAAGATCCATTCTGGTTCCGCGGGGCTCTACTGACATACACTGGCATTCCCAGAGTCATTGAACATGTGCATTTTTCGCGCTGAACGTATTCGAGAATGGATGTTTGCTTGCGTACGACAATCGTCGAAAGCGGCGCTATGAATAGGAAAGTCATCTGCATTCATTCTAACATCGCGGTGGAGTAATCTGCACTTCACCCTTCCCGAGTGTCTTCGATATCTCGACGGAAAGACTGCTGCACCTTGCAGTTCCGCTGTTCTTTTGCGTTGATCAGACAGCAGGGCGTTGTCCACTGGAGATCGAGTTCGACCAACTTTCCGCATGATGTCGAACAGGAATTCGAGGCTTTTGTGCGGATTCTGAAAAAGTCGGCAAATTCTGAGTGATAAACCGAGAGTTCGTTACGCCGTAGAGGGAATGAAATATCGAATAGTTACCTGAACAACCCGGGAGCGACTCAATGTCCACGACAACGACGATTGCTGGAGTGAAAAATCAGGGACCCTGGTGGCATCGATTTTCGATCCGAATCTGCACAATTCTACTATTTATTCTTGCGTACCAGACGATCGGGTTTCTTACCGACGACATCTGGCGTCTGGCCGGGCCGGATTACCAGCAACTGGAAGCGAAATCGGAGGCTGCGCCCGTTCTGGCGAAGGTCAATTCCATTAAGGGTGAGATTGATCATTTACAGCGGAGGTCGCGCGACAAACGGGCCAATCAGGCCGAATTACGTGAGATCACTGCAACCTCGCAACAGACCTGGAATCAGTTGCTGGAGTTTCGCAAACTGGCTGTTGCGAAGCAAAAAGAACTGTCGCCGTCGGAACAACAGGCTCTGGATGATGCGCAGGTACTGTTCCTGAAGAATCAGCAGGCTGGCCTGGAGTTGCAGTCGGAACTCGCTGAACTCGGCCGAAAAGAGTCGATCCTGCGAGATTCTCTGCAGCAGGCCGAGATGGAGTTAGGTCAGCAACAGGGCAAAGTGCAGGCGGAGTATGCACAATTGATGAATCGACATCAGTTGTTCCTGGGAAGCATGCAATTACTGGTACTGATTCCGTTGATCGTCATGACGGGTTATGCGTTCTACAGATCACGACAAAGTCGTTGGCTACCATTCGTTCAGGCGATCGGTGGAGCTGTCATCCTGAAAGTGATTGTGCTGCTGCACACGTACTTTCCCATCGACTTGCTGATTTATCCTCTCGTTGCGACCGGGTTAGTCGTTGTCGGAGCACTTCTCAGGGGATTGATCCGACTGGCATCGCAACCGAACCGTCAATTGCTGCTACGGCAATATCGGGACGCCTATCAATCACATCTGTGTCCGATCTGCGATTATCCGATTCGTCGCGGACCGCTGAAATTCCTGTTCTGGAACCGTAAGTCACTGAAGCGACTGCAGGTTCCGACTCAGTTGAGTGGTGCTGCCGATGAAAAATATACGTGCCCTTGTTGTGCCACAGCACTGTTCGAGGAATGTCCGTCATGCAATCACATCCGACATTCGCTGTTGCCTGCCTGTGAGTGTTGCGGAACACTCAAGGAACTTGGACCTGTGGGTTAATTTCTGCGTTCAGGTTGAGGCGATTTGCCGCACCCCTTTGATTAGTCGCAGGTTGAAAAGAGCGAGAGGATTACGACGAGCGTACGAGCGACGTGACTTTGGTCTCCAGTAATTTCGGCTCATGCGTGGTGAAAAATGCTTGAGTTTCTGATTTGTGCTGCATAGCATCATTTCATCTTGGAAGCCGTTCTGGTTTTCCGCTCATTTTCATTTCTTCGGGTCGGAGGCACGTCATGTATCGAACGTTGCGCAGGGGTTTTACGCTTATTGAATTGCTGGTGGTCATTGCCATCATTGCGGTCCTGATTGCGTTACTGCTGCCTGCTGTCCAGCAGGCACGCGAGGCAGCTCGCCGGACTCAATGCAAGAACAACATGAAGCAGATTGGTCTGGCGTTTCACAACTACCATGACACGCTGAACTGCTTCCCCGTCAATTTCGCTGTGCGAGGGGGTGGCGGCGGGCAGGCAATCGCGGATACAGGACATAGCTGGTTGACGATGTGCCTGCCTTACATCGATCAGGCTAACCTGTACAACACCATCAATCACAACGGTCCACTGGCGGGCAACGCTGCAAACATTGCAGCAGCGAATACGGTGATTCCCGCATTCTTGTGCCCATCGGACGATGGGAATAATAACGGACGCCTGGGAAACCGTTCAGACTACAATGTCAGCCCACCCGGGACTTGGGCCGTGACGAATTACAAAGCCTGCGCGGGAAGCAATTGGGCCTGGGGAATTGCCGCATGGAATCCTGTCAGCTCACCCAGCGGAAAAAATGCCGGAAGTACGGACGGGTTGAATGCTGGAAACGGGATTCTTTGTTCCAACCAGCAGAACACAAACGGTCCAACAAGGATGCGTGATATTACCGACGGAACGAGTAACACCTTCGCTGTCGGGGAAAATCTGCCAGCGTGGACTCAGTGGTGCTGGTGGTACAATCCCAATGCCGCAACCGCGACCTGCGCCATTCCGCTCAACGCACTTCTCAAGCGGCCACTCAATGTCGGTGACTGGCCCAACAACTACGCGTTTGCGAGCAAGCATGTTGGTGGGGGGCACTTCGCGATGGCAGACGGCAGCGCTCGCTTCGTTAACGAAAACATTGACATCAATGTTTACCGCGCCGTCGCAACGATTGGCAGCGGCGAGGTCGCTTCTGATTTTTGAAGTATTGCTGACCATTGTTGAGAAACTCGTCACGACCGAAGACGTCGTGTCCTGATGTGATCTATTTCAGCCCTCAGTCGGCACGCGCTAGCGTCCGATTCATGAAGTTTAACCGGACGTTAGCGCGTGCCGGCTGATGGGTTGAGATGTGTCGTCGCTGCCGAACAGAATTCCCTGAAATTCAAGAACAACTCCGTAGGAGATGACTGCTGTGATTCGTCGAAATCTGGAACGAATGGTTGTGCTACTGGGTGTTTGCTCGCTGCTGTGCGGCTGTGGTGGCGGAGGAAACGGCCCCGTGACAGTCCCTGTTAAGGGAGTTGTCACGTACAAAGGAAAGCCCGTGCCGAAACTGTCGGTTGCATTCCTTCCTGACAAGGGGATGGTGGCCGAAGGGACGACGGACGCAAACGGGCGGTTCACGCTGACAACAAAAACGCCCGGTGACGGCGCAATGGTCGGGTCTTACAAAGTGGGAATCAGCTTTGTCCCGGATAAGGTTCCCGAAATGCCAGGTTTTCCAGGTGCCGAGCAGGCTGCCGAATCGCCAATCCCTAAGAAGTACGCGGATGCGCAAACTTCGGGGCTGACGAAGGTGGTTGACAAAAACGCGTCAAAGAACGACTTCACGTTCGAACTGACGGACTGAAGTCGTACATTTCGTCTTTGGGGAATCAGGCTGGCGTCTTAGCCGGCACGAGCGCCGATGCTGCCGGGACGAGTGGGAACTTGAGCGTAAACGTCGTTCCGGTTCCTACCGCGCTTTCGACGCGGATGCGACCTCCGTGCGATTCCATCACATCTCGGGCCAGAGACAGGCCGAGACCAGTGCCCCCCTGGCCTCGGTCGTCCTGTGACTTTGTCGTAAAGAACGGCTCGAAGATCCGGCGCAGCTTATCTGCAGGGATGCCTCCGCCCGTGTCGCGAACGCTGATTTCTGCATAGCCAGATTCGACGTTGGATCGAACCGCAATCGTCAACGTTCCACCCGATTCCATCGCCTGGCGGGCATTCACAATCAGGTTCATCAGAACCTGCTGCACCTGACCCGAGTTCACAGACGCAAAGGGATGCGATTCGAACTGAGTCACAACCTTGATCCGAAACCGCTGCAGGTCCTTTTCCACAAGAACGAGCATGTCTTCAACCAGTGGGACCAGGTCCATCGGTTCGCGTCGGTCACCGTGATGTCGGGCATACGACAACATTCCGGTCGTGATTTTCGACGCTCGCTGCCCTGCAGCCATGATCTTGTCGAAGGCCTTATCGCGGGTTGCCGCATCCTTGTGCCGGATCCCCATCTTTGCGTAGTTGATGACTGTCGTCAGGATGTTGTTGAATTCATGCGTGATCGATGCCGCGAGGACCCCGACAGAACTCATTTTCTGCGCCTGAAGCAATTGCAATTGCAAGTTTTGCAGATGTTGTTCGAGTTCCTGAATGCGTTCGGCACTCCGGTCCTGCACTTCAATCATTGCGCGCCTTTCGCCCGGTTGGGGCCTCAATCTCACACTGGGCTCCCAATCGGTGCCCAATGACTGCTCGTTTGCGTTTTCCGAACGTAGTCGGTCTATCGGACGACGGGTTGGCAAGACTTCACGACCAGTCCTCTCGATTCTGCACCATCCGTGGATTGATCGCCCGTGAAGCCAGATACCAAATCTACGATGGGGGGGCGATACAGTTGAAATGGGGGTTATGGGATGTTTTTGAGAGTTGGTGGCCTGAACGCACCGATCTGTATGAATGAATTCTCTGCCCAGACCTCCAGATTTAGCATCTTTTGCGAAGGTGACAGCTTCAGCCAGAACTGACGTTACTGACGGAGTTTCCGAAAACACCTCGTCAGTTTTGCGACCGAGAATTTCGGGGAACGTCTGTGCATGCTGTCGATCCCGTCGAACAGGATGCTAGAATCCGAGGCTTGCTGAATTCCTGACCCTGAATCGTACAGAACCTCGTTCGGTGCTGACGCGTCGGGGCAACTTTGAGCCAGAACCGATGTTTCGTCAGTTGCGTCACCTTCTTGAATTGATCCGATTCAGTCATACCGTTTTTGCACTTCCATTCGCCCTGCTGTCTGCCATCATCGCCTGGCATCAGCCCGACAGTCCCTTTCAGTGGAAGCATCTGCTGGGAATTCTGCTCTGCATGGTGTTCGCTCGCTCGGCCGCGATGGCATTCAACCGCATCGTTGATCGGCGGATCGATGCTGGGAACCCGCGAACAGCATCCCGGCATTTGCCAGCGGGAATTCTCAGCCTGCCTGCCGTCGTCATATTCACACTGATTTGCTCGGCCGGATTTGTGCTTTCCACGTTACTTTTCGTACCAAATCACTGGCCCATCATTCTTTCAATCCCTGTGCTGCTGTTTCTGCTGGGTTACTCGTACGCCAAGCGATTCACGCTCTGGTGCCACTATTGGCTGTCCGCAGCGTTGATGTTGTCGCCGATTTGCGCGTGGATCGCGATTCGTGGCGAAGTCGCGGTCACCCCGGCGTTGCTTTCGTCAGTCATCTTTTTCTGGGTTGGTGGATTCGACATTTTGTACGCATGCCAGGACGCCGACTACGACCGTCAAAATCATTTGCACAGCATTCCATCGCGCTGGGGAGTCCTCTTTGCCTTGCGGCTGGCGTTATTCAGTCATCTGCTGACGATTGTTGCCCTGTTCGCGCTGTGGCACTTTGCTGGACTCGGCCTCATTTTTCTGACGGGAGTCATCGTTGTTTCGGCACTACTGCTCTATGAACATTCACTCGTTCGGCCGGCAGATCTTTCACGAGTAAATCTGGCATTCTTCAACGTGAATGCGGTCGTGAGTCTTGGGCTACTGCTGGTCGGTGCCGCAGATTTGTGGTGGTCTCGTTAGGCTCCCTTGAATCCGGTCCGGCGTTTTGCCAGATCGCTCCATGCGACCGTGGCCGATCTTGTGAACGGCGACTACAATTTCGCAGGAATTTTCATCCAGAAACCAATCATCAGAAATCACCATGGATTCCGCCGAAACTCTTAAGCAGATTGAAGAAAAAGTTGTTGCCGGACAGCGAGTCTCATTCGAGGAAGGGATTTTCCTGGATGAACATGCGGACTTGCTGACCTTGGGACGGCTGGCAAATCTGATTCGCGAACGGAAGAACGGAAACTACGCCTACTACAACACCAATATTCACCTAAACCCCACGAACGTTTGCGTTTATCGCTGCCGCTTCTGTGCTTTTCGGTCGGATCTCAAGGCGGAAAAAGCGTACGTCTTCACGGATGACATGCTGCGAGAACGCATTCTCGAAGCACGATCACAAGGGGCCACGGAAATTCACGTCGTCGGTGGCTTGCACCACCAGATGAAGTTCGACTGGTACGTGAACATCATTCGAGTTCTGCATGAAACCTGTCCGGAAATCCACATCAAAGCCTGGACTGCTGTCGAAATTAACTGGTTCAGCTTCATCACCAAACAATCGACCGAATGGGTTCTGCAGCAGATGGTTGACGCCGGGCTGGGCTCGATGCCTGGCGGCGGTGCTGAGATTTTCCATCCGGAAGTTCGAGACCAGATCTGCGAGCATAAGGCCGACGCCGAAAACTGGGTGAACTGCCACCGGATCGCTCATCAGTTAGGGCTTCGTTCCAACGCCACAATGCTCTATGGGCACGTGGAGAAAGCGGCGCATCGCATCGACCATCTCTGCAAACTGAGGGCTCTGCAGGACGAAACGGGCGGGTTCCAGACGTTTATTCCGCTGGCATTTCATCCAGAAAACACAGGGCTGGACCACATTCAAAAGCCGACCGGAGCCATGGACCTGCGGATGGTTGCCTTGTCACGAATCATGCTCGACAATTTTGACCACATCAAAGCCTACTGGATCATGCTGGGCGAACAGATTGCTCAGGTTGCCCTCGGATTTGGTGCCGATGACATCGATGGAACTGTCGTCCACGAAATCATCTATCACGACGCTGGTGCCAAGACTCCCGAAGGTCTCACCGTGAAACAGATTCACCGCTTGATTCAAGAAGCGGGTCGAATTCCGGTGGAGCGAGATACGCTGTATCGTCGAGTGCTGCGGGACGGAGCCAATTGGACGGTCGGTGATTCCGTGATGGCAGGTTAGTGCGTGTCGCACTTCCGCGTCGCGTCGAAACATGGGTTTGTCGCCGCGATTCATGAGATCGCGACCAGAAAAAGACGATTCTGCTCTACAAAATCGGCAGGTAGTAGCAAGGAATCGGCCAGCAGGCTTATACTATTGCCAGACAGCCCCGAAGTTCGATATTCAGGTTTGGATCTGGCTTACGATAGACGACTTTCTCAGGAATTCTGCGGATGGCATCCAATCTTCCGAAAAACATGGTGTTCGCCTCATTCGGCGCCGCCGGTCTGGTTTCCGTGCTTTCCATCCTGGACATCGCTACCCAATTTCCATTTGCGGGTTCGATGACGATGGACATCCTGTTCCTGATCAGTTCCGCCATCGTCGGATACCTGGCCTGGGACGCGTATAAGGACATGGCGTAGCGAGGGTCGCACGTCCTTGTCGTGGCATGTCGAAGCATGCGTTTTACGCTGCGGTCGATGCCCGCAGTACGCCAGCTTAGATTGGACGTGATTCACTGATCTGGCACAAAGTGAACGGCGTCGGGACGGATTCCAATCGCTGAATCGCGTCCCCTTTTCTCCGTTGCGTTCACAGGCAACCGCGAGATTGCCCAGCCCAACGATAGCAAGCTTGGCCGAGTCACTCAGGCAAAAAGCCCCTCGACGGGCTGTCCACCATCAACGATCTTCATCGGTCGACCGATAGGGCTCATATTTTCTTTCGCCGGGTCGACTTCCAGTGATTTGCAGATTGAGCAAAACAGGTCGGGAACATTCACAGGATCTTTGGTCAGCCCCATGCCATCCTTGGACGTTTCGCCAATCACCTGGCCACCTTTGATTCCTCCGCCAGCCAGTAACGCATTGAAGTTTCGAGGCCAGTGATCTCGGCCAGTCCTAGGATTGATTCGTGGGGTGCGACCGAATTCACCAGTCCACATGACCAGCGTCTTGTCCAGCATCCCGCGCTGTTTCAGGTCAGCCAGCAATCCGGCCATGCCAGGATCGCATTGTTTGGCCAACCCCTTCACCGCGTCGAAGTTATCCTGATGAGTGTCCCACCCGTTCAAACGCACTTCCACAAAAGTGACTCCAGCTTCGACCAGACGCCGGGCCAGCAGACATGCTCGTCCAAACTCTGTATCGCCGTAGCTCGTTTTGGTCGCTGCCGATTCACCCTCCAGATCGAACGTTTTAGTGAGCGGGCTGAGTACCAGCTTGGACGATTTGTCAGTGATCCGGCGATGGCTCTCGACAACCGTTGCGCCACCGCTTTGAGCAAATTCACCTTCAAGCTTGTCCAGCAATCCCAACCGTCGTTTAAAGCGTGATTCATTCACAGTTGCGGCGACATTCTCGGGCATGCTTCCGGGGCGACCAACATGGAAAGGTTCGTAGTCGACTCCCAGGAATCCAGCACCGCTACCGCTGAAACCCAGCCCTCGATCACCACCGATCGTGACGACGGATGGCAGTTCGCGTGCTGCCGGGCTCAGTTCCCTCGCAAGATTGCATCCGAGTGCCGGATGTTTGATGGACCCCGACGGAATGTAGCCCGTGTGCATCTGGTACACGGCACGCTGATGTTCCCCTTCCTTGTTCGTCATTGATCGGATGATCGCGATGTCGTTCATCTGCCGGGCGGTCTGCTCCCAGCCTTCAGCAATCTGGATTCCGTTGACTGCTGTCGAAATTGCTTGAGTCGGGCCTCCGTTTTCCGTTCCTGGCTTGGGATCAAACGTCTCCAGTTGCGATGGACCTCCCTGCATGAACAGCAGGATCATGGCTTTTCCCTGCTTCCGCAGTTCGGCAGCTTGAGTCGACATGACGTCGCGAAAATTGAATGCCCCCGCTGCAGCGGCTGCTGAGGTGCCATACAGGAATCCGCGTCGCGACATTGATCGTCGAGTCAACGTAACTTCTTCGTGCCAGGAAAACATGATCACAACTCCCTGTGTTGTTGCGGGTTCGACTGAAATTCGTGCATCAGGCAGTCGAGGCCAAATGGGCCGGATCTGCCATCGAATAACGGGACTGAGGACTATCGCTTGGACAGGAATTCGCTGGAATTCACCAGACTCCACATCAGGTCTTCAAACGCTTCGCCCCGCTGGCCAACCTCTTTCAGGTAGGCCTGACAGATTTCAACTTCGTGCCGGGATGGCTCGCGTGCCAGTACCAGCAGATAAACTTCGCTCAGTGCATCGCGATCATCCGAATTCTCTCGCAGGATTTTTCCAAGTCGCGTATTACCTGACGCCGACAAGGCACCACGAAGCGAGCCTGAGTTCATCAGATACAGTGACTGAGGCACATTTCCCGTGATGTCATCTTTCGGGACTGAAGGATCAACACCGAAGAGGAAATCGAACTGGAATCGAGGCCCACGCTGGAACGCTCGCGGGCCAGCCATCATCGCTGCACCTCGGCCATTGGATGCATTCTCGTCAATCCCGAGCACCTGCATCAGCGAGTTGAAGACCAGGTCTGCTCGAAGTCGTGTCGGAGTCACTGCCGCGAATGGCAGAGCATCTTCAGACGCGGGCTTCGGAGCAACCTTACGCTGATATGTCTGCGAATTGGCAATCGTTCGAACAAGCCACTTGAGATCGTATTTGCTGGCCGTAAAACCGGCGGCGAGGGCGTCCATGGCTTCCGGATAGCGTGCGTTCCGGGTTGGCCCCATGTCGTCGACCGGCATGTAAAACCCTTCACCGAGGAATTCGCACCAGATTCGATTGACGATGGCTTTGGCAAACCAGGGATTTGATGTCGAAGTAAAGGCTTTCGCGGCCGCAGAACGTCGGTCAGCATCAGATAAGCCCTGACCCGGTGACGAACCATCGACGAAGAACTTGGGATCGACAAGCTTGCCCTTGGAAGAGGGATCCTTCAAATCGGACATATAGTGTTCTGTCGAACCGCGTCGTCCCTGATTCGGTTCAGGAATCGTTTTCAGTTCCGCCACAGAGAGCATGCCATCTTTATTGGTGTCACCCAGTTCGAAGATTCGATCGATCAGTTGAGCCGGGATCCCTTGAGCCCCCGGAGCGTTGGCCATCATCGGCCCTCGCATTTCCTGCTTCGTCAATTTGCCATCGTTGTTACGGTCGCGGAATCGAAGAAACTGTTCGGGGTTCTCACGCATGAAATCTCCACGCCCTCGGTCAGTGTTCACCGACACGATTTCAAATGTCCGCGGTTCCTGCATCTGCCGCACGGTCATTCGAGGAAAGTACGCGGCCAGTTCATGGAACTGATCACGCTTCCAGATATCTGACGGATGGTCGTGACAGTTCGCACACTGCATCTGAATCCCCAGGAAGATCCGGCAGGCTTCGGCGGCAATTTCGGGTGCTTGTGCCCCCTGTGCGAAGATCAATGCTGTGGCGGGATTCTCGTGAATATCACCCGATGCAGTCAGCAACTCGGTGACGATTCGATCCCAGCCGTGGTTCTGGTTCAGTTGGGTCGTCATCCAGTCTTCAAATTCGGTCTGGCCGGCTCGGGCGCGGACTTCGGTGGCAGGCATGTAGATGACATCACGCCAGTACCGAGCCCAGTTCTTTCCGTATTCAGGAGAGCTTAACAGCTTGTCAATCAGGACCGCTCGCTTGTTCGTATCAGGATCCAGTACAAACAGAGTCACATCTCGCGGTGACGGAAGCTGTCCGGTGATGTCCAGCGAAACCCGGCGCAGGAAATCGGCATCGTTGCATCGATCGGCGGGCTTGATACTCCCTTTTTCCAGTTCGGCCAGAATCATCCGGTCGATCTTTCCCGAGACCTCTTTCTGATCAACTTTTTCGCCTGCCACACCTATTGCGACGTCACCCACGAATGCCAGCCCGCCCGTCAGGACGACGACGAGGCCGAGTTGCAGAAATGCAGGACGCAACATGACAGGCTCCTTTGCGAGGTAAAATCGCAAACGCATAACAAGTGAGGCAGACTCGACGGGCCAATTTCAATACTGAAGTTAAACCCACGATCCACTGGAAAGTTCCGCGACGGGAGAATCTTACACAAGAATTGCCTTGTGATCGACATAAGTTTCTGACATGAAAGGAATTTGCGGTTCAGGTGGAGTTCAGCTCAGTTTGCTCTGAATGAGTAGGGTTCAACCCGTTGGACGTCGTGATACCGAAGAGTAGTCACCCACTTCTAGCAGTTTTTTGGAATTTGCGACGCAAGATTTCAGGTGCAGCGGTTACTTTAACCCTGTACTACGATGGTGACAGAGAGTTCGTGGAAGGAGCCGCGAGGCGCGATGGCTGAATGGCGTCAACAACAGGGCCAGAATGGGAAGCGCGATTGGACTGCACTTCTGGCGCTGCATGCGCGCTGGCTGCGGACGGTGATTTCGACGCGATCAGGAGATTTGGCCGCGACGGACGAAATCTATCAGGAAATTGCGATGCTGACGATTCGCAATAATCCCGACTTACCAGACAACAAGGTGGCCCCATGGTTGTATCAGGTGGCGGTTCGTCAGGCTCTGACTCATCGTCGGCGTCTCGGCCGACAGCGAAATCTACGTCATCGGCTGTCGGTCGAACTGCAATCGCGCTCAGACGATATTGCTGACCCATTAATCTGGTTGCTGGCCGATGAACGCCAGCAATTGATCCGTCGGGCGGTGAAGCAGTTACATGCCAAAGACGCAGAGCTATTGCTCTTGAAGTACACCGAAGATTGGACGTATCACGATCTCGTTGACCACTTGGGAATCAGTCATAGTGCGGTTGAAACTCGACTGCATCGAGCACGTCAGCGTTTGCGAGAAGCATTGATTGCGTTGGAAGTGACAGAGGCGACAATATGAACGACTTTGAACTGACTTCGAGCAGCCAGATCGAACGTCTGGTTGATGGTGAATTGCGACGCGAAGAGCGTCGTGCTGTCTTGATGGCACTTGATCATGAGCCGGACGGCTGGCGACGGCTTGCCATGGCATTTCTGGAATCTCAAGCAATCCGAGAAAGCCTGAGTTGTCGTTCGCAAGCGACACCTGCTGTTACCAATCCCATCGCATCTCAGGTGGCTCGGCCAGACGTTCGATCACCATTCCGTTCGTCGGCAATCGTCGCCGCGGTGGCGGCCGCCGCATTGATGTTTGGATTGGGGCGTTTTTCGTCACCCGGCACACGTCTGCTTGTACAGGAGTTGCCTCACAAATCGATCCCGGCAACATACCAGCAGCCATCGGCGACCAGCCCCGACGAATCCAGTTCGTCCCCCGCGCTGGCCAGCGATTCGACGGCATTGGCGCAGCGACAACAGACTCTCCGCCTGGAACTCGACGATGGCTACGGAGGCCCCTCCCAAGTTGTGGAAGTGCCGATGCTCGAAAACGCGAACATCCGGCCGGAAGAATTGCTGGATGGACCTCCTGTCATCTCCGACACCGTCCAGCGGGCACTGTTACGTTCTGGAAAGCGTGTCCGTGAACACCGGCAGCTTTACGAAGTGACATTGGAGGACGGACGCCGTGGACTGATGCCCGTGAGTAATGTCTTTTTGGAAAACGCGGATTGGGATGTCTATCAGTAATCAACTGCGCTGACATGGATGTCATCGCGAAGGATTTATCACTTGAGAGAGAGGTTAGAAATGAGTTTTCGACGACGAAGTATGGTATGGACTCTGGTGGCACTGTGCGTGCCGTTAGCGGTGCAGGCTGAAGAATCAGATTCGAAACCAGCAACAGTTCCGAGCGGAACATTACAGATCACTGTGCAAGAGCGTGATCCCGAACCCCTTTCGCGTGCCGGTGTAGTCGTATCGAATGACGATGCGACTCCATCGACAATTCGGGTCACGGTAGACCCACAGATTCAACAAAAGCCGGCAGAAGCAGATGCGCAAGGCAAATGCTGGCTGGGTTTGATTTGCAGTGTCCCATCAGACGCGTTGAGGTCGCAGTTGGATCTGCCGAATGAGGTTGGTCTGGTCGTGGACGAAGTGTATGAAGACGGCCCGGCAAAAAAGGCAGGGGTTCTGACTCACGATGTTTTGATCTCAACGACTATCGTTGGCAAGGATGATGTTCGGACGTTGAAGAACGTCATGGACCTGGTAAACGCTGTCAAGGCCGCAGAGACGTCTGCGATCAAGGTCGAGTTCGTGCGTCGTGGCAAAAAGCAGACGCTGGAAGTTATTCCTGCTGAACGCCCGGTTGAACCGCGTAATGCTCGATTGGACGTCGATGTCAAAGCATGGTTGGCTCGTCCGCAGGATGCAGCGACGCTCCGCTGGGCAGGACCGCTGGTCGTTTATGTCAAAGACGTACAATTGCCGGATGGTATGACCATCGAATTCCAACCGGCAGATGGCGAGCCCAAATCTGTGATCGTCAAAAGAAAAGACCAGGTCTGGGCTGCCGACGTCAATTCCCTCGACAAACTCCCTGAGGAAATTGCACCGTTGGTAAAGCAGCACCTGCAGGCGCGAATCGCTAAACCCGTGCCCAGAGTCACTTCGCGGACAAATGCTGGTAATGCAGGAATGCTGTACTTGACGATCGACTCGCTTCCTGAAGATGTGACTGTAACGACCGTTCGAAAGGGAACGGCCCCGATGAAGGTTGCGGTTCAAAAGGGGAATCAATCTTGGGAAGTGAGTGAAAAAGAGTTGGCAAAGTTGCCCACAGAAATACGACATTATGCCGAGATGGCGTTGAGCGGCCCGGCACCGTTTACACGAGTCGTCGCCATGCCTGCAGCGCCAGTTATGCCTCCAAAGTATTCCGCTGAACTTCACCAGTCCAGGGGGTTATTCCAAGGCCGCGTGGCCCCGGTTCCGTCTGCGAAGGATGTCGATCGCCCATCGCAAAGTCAGGCAGAGATGGAACGGCAGTTGAAAGAATTGTCTGAGCAAGTCGAAAAGCTTCGTCAGGCTGTCGAGAAGTCGCTGCCGAAGCAATAGATTTCATTGTGTTGCTTTCAATTGATCGCGCAGCCCGGCAGATTGATGACTGCCGGGCTGCGTCGTTTTTCGATGAATGTGAATCAGATGATCTCGCAAGGAATTCGAAATCTGACATAATGAAAACCAACATCGGTCATTCGAAAACACCGAACGTATTTCGCCGAACTGGAAGGGACTCCTGATGATTTACGACAAGATTGAGAACTACGCGAAGTATGCCCATTTGCCGCGTGCCCTTTACCGCGCGATCGAGTACATCGGCAGCACCGATTTTTCTCACGTTGAAAACGGTCAGTACGAACTCGACGGCAAGCGGATGGTCAGCATGGTCAATCGATATCGAACGAAGACGCTTGATCGAGCTGTCTGGGAATCACACCGCAAGTACATTGACGTTCAATTCGTTGCTGGCGGCCACGAACGGTTTGGCTATGTTGCTCTCGCCAGCGCCCCGCCCGTGGCCACTCCGTACAGCGATGAGAAAGACGTCATTTTCTATGAGCATGGTACCGACACATTCGATGCACCGTCGGGAACCTTCATGATCTTCTACCCGGACGATGTTCACGCTCCGGGACTGGCGGCTGGCATTCCGCCAACGCCAGCAGACGTCGTCAAAGTGGTTGTTAAAGTGGCCGTCGATTCCGTCGGCGAGTGATCTTGAGCATTCGCCCCATCGGCTCATTACCGGTGGGGCGAGTTCTACATCTGCTGCTACTTGACTTGCTCAGGCCAGCGGGAGTCGATGATCGGGGTCGAGGTCACATGTTTCGGATCGATGACGACGTGCCGAATCCTTTGACGCTTCCATGTGTATGTGATGTGCAGCAGACCATCGGAAGTCTGGATGATCGCGGGATACGAGTATTCGCCCGGTTCGCTTTCAAGAACTGCGGCCGCATTCCAGGCCTGTCCATCCGTGGAAACTGCCACATTCAACGGTGAACGTCCCTTGGGTGTGTGGTTGTAAACAATCACATGGCGGCCATCCGACATTGTCACGGCATCCGTCCCTGCATTGGGATTCGGCAGAGTGGTCAGCGTCAATGGCCCCCAGGTCTTTCCGGCATCGGTCGACCAGACCTCGAAGACGAACTTCTGTTGCGACCGGCCCACGGCCTGCAGTCGACCGTCGCGATGTACCAGGAAACTCGGCTGAATCGCACCGATCTGCTTGCCATCATTCACGGGCTCGCTGGCCTTCCAGGTTCGGCCCAGATCTGTTGATCGTTCGAAATGGACTCGCCACCCATCATGTTCACTGCTGGTCCCGCAAAGGAGATCACCGTTTGCAAGTTGAATCGGCTTGTTCTTGATCGGGCCCAGAATTCCGTCTGGCAACCGTTGTGGCTTGTTCCATGTCTTTCCGGAATCCTCGGACGTCATCAACATTCCCCACCATGTGTCCGGACTGGGGCCGACCTTGTAGAACAGAAGCAATGGTCCTGTCTTTGGCTGAAACAGAACGGGATTCCAGCAGGGATAACGCTTCACGGCCGATTCGACACCGTTCGCAACTTCAACGGGCGCCGTCCACTTGCCTTCGACCAGTCGCGACAGCCAGATACCGACGTCGGGATCCTTTTCCTGAGTTCCACCGAACCAGGCTGTTACCAGTCCATCCTTGGCTTCGACAATCGTTGATGCGTGACATGATGGAAATGGAGCGGTCTCGTAGAGGAACTCTCGCTTGATGATTGCGGATGCAATCGCCGGCTGTGATGGCGTCTGCGACTGGGAATTCTCGGCAACGGTTACGGTCGTTTTAGTCCTTGGGTTTTTTAGGTAATAAAAACGACCATCTTCCGCCCCGACGAGAAGATCTGGAACACCATCGTGATTCCAGTCGACAGTTGTCGGACTGGTGTCATGTCCTTCGATCTTGCGACTGTCCAGTGGCCCTGTATCTTCGAAGACCCATTTCCCGTCCTGAAACGCCGACTGCCGCCACAGGTTTGCATTCACGCCGTTCAGCAACAGGTCGAGCTTTCCATCACCATCCCAGTCGACGACGCATAATTTGCGTCGCCCACTTCCCCCTGCGCGGCGGTCGTTCCATCGCAGGGGGTCTCCTTTCGAATTGACGAAAAGTCGCTGTGGCGGAAGCAGTCGCAACGAGTTCCCCTCACCTGTGCTTCTCTTGAAGAAAGCGAGGTAGCCTTCCTGATCGAGCATCACCAGGTCGGTCAGTCCATCACGATCGAAATCCACCGCAACCGGCGTTGTCCGCCATTGGGTCACCAACTCTTTCCCGTTGGGGTTCCACCAGGTCCAGGCAGGCTTCGGCGTTTCCGTAGTCCATTCCACGTCGATAGCTTGGGCCTCAGCCAGCTTTGGCGATGTGCGAGTCCCAATGTTGCGATACCAGTGAACTTTTCCCCAGATCGAATTCACAATCAAATCGGGCAACCCATCATGATCCCAGTCGGCAACAGTCTGTGTGGTGTATCCCCACTTTGCTTCGGCTGGGCCTTGAATTGAGCCGTTCGGGCCAGCCTGAATCCGGATGGTCTTTTCCCCTGCTTTAAGCTTCTGAGGAGGATTCCAGCGAGGTTGCTCGACACCCGGCCCGCTGAGGTTCTCAATGAAAGCGAGATATCCAGCGGTGTTCCCGGCGATAATGTCATCGTCACCGTCACCATCCCAGTCGAACCCACATGCAGTCGCCAGAGCACCGAATTTGACAGTGTCGGCTTCCTGCTGAAAGTAACGAGGCTGTTCAAACTGTGGAACCGCATCCACTAATCGTCCTGAGTTCTCAATCAGGGCAACTCGACCATCCTCATCACCGACGATCAGATCCAGATCTCCATCGCTGTCCCAGTCGAATGCGACAGGGACAATCATCTGCAGATCCATCGTCAGCGGTTTGTCGCCAGACGTTAAGCGGCGTCCTGCGTCGTACTCCGGGGCCGTCCGACTGCCGATATTCTTGAAGTAAGTGAAGCCATCCAGGAATTCGCCACAGAGCAGATCCAGATCCCCATCGGCGTCGAAGTCCGCGAAATTTGGAGACGGTAATCCGAAGGTACTCAGTGGCTTTCCGCCTGCAGACAACAGCGATGGAGGTGCATACGAGGGCTTCTGGTTTGAGCCTGTGTTTTTCAGGAAATAGACGAGTCCGTGCAGCGGCCCGTTCTTCCATCGCCCCGATGCATCCCAGGCATCGTCCCATCCATATTCAGACCAAAGTTCCAACCCGATCACCAGGTCAAGCTTCTGATCGCCGTCGTAATCCACAAACCTCCACTGGTTATGTCGCGTTTTATACGCCCCCGGTTGGTGTGGCCGAAAGAAATCCGGGTTGCGGCCGATGGGGTCTGCGACCAGAGGAAGTTTGACGGGTTGATTGAGTCCCTGTGTCGCGAATTCCGGGTGAATCCAGCCTGGCGTCGTTACCATCAGTTTTCCGTCAACAACGGATGACGTGACGTTGAAGTCCCCCTTGCTCAATCGACGCCCAGGCTTGAATACGGGCATCTTGGCCCCTCGCCCCTTGTCTCCGCCACCGCTGGGGTTCTCAAAGAAATATGTGCCGTTACACGGCTTGTCAGGACAACTGACGATTAAGTCGAAATCGCCGTCACCATCGGCATCACAGGGGACCGGCCATGCCCACAGTCCGACGCCAAGATCAACAACCAAGCCAGGATTGTTGTATCGCAGTCGATCCAGACCTGTGGCGGCCTGTGGCGACTGTGCCAATGTTGCATTGACGATATTCAGCAGGCAAGCTGCGACCAGAAGATTCCAGCGCGATACGGCAACCAATCTCATCACGATTTCTATCATGGTGACTCTCGAAAAGCCTGTGGCACTCAATGCGGGTAACGATATTTGTCGGTGAAATTGTGAGGATTGGCCTGTAATCGTGATCGCGAAGCGATCGCAGATCGTAGCCGGGGGTTGTAGCGAAGCGGAAACCCCCGGAACGGAATCGAATTGGTAA
>CAXBSB010000071.1:0-31740 GCA_963977965.1 uncultured Schlesneria sp. | reverse complement strand
GTGCTGTTCACAATGGGGTGATTCACCAGAATTCCATCGGCAACCAACAGCACCTGCTTCACAACGGGGTTCAACAGCATCTGGGAACGACCACTCATCAGTTGAACGCGCCGTTCTATCAGAACCACGCTCATCACGGTACGACCGGAACAGGAAACAGCACGCTGCAGCACCATACGACCAATTTCGGGGCTCAGCATCATCAGTCACAATTCCTGCAGAATCATGGTGTGGGAACGACGCATGCCAACAACCTTGCATCGCTCAGCGGAGCCCATCATCAGGGTTCGCAGTTCCTGCATAATCACGGAGTGACAACAACCGCAAATCACCAGCACGGGTTGCTGAACGGAACCAACAACCCCTCGTCGTTTCTTGGTCAGCACCATCACGGGGGGAATACCGTCCTGGGGTCGCACCACACCGCGATCGGTAACAATCAGGGATTGCACAACCAGAATCATGTCGGGACGTACGTCCACAACAATCTGATGCAGAACTTCAATTACCGGCATCACCACAACGGAAATTTTGGTGGCTCGAACAATAACTACTATCGATATCACAACCACGGATGGTACGGAAATTACAACCGCTGGGGTGGATTTGGACTTTGGGGATTGGGACTCGGCTACGGTTATTACCCCGGCTACTACGGTTTTGGCTGGGGATTGGGCCGATTCGGTTACGGCTATGGACTGGGCTACAGCAACTATTACCCCTACGGTTGCTTCAGCTACCAGCCCTGCTGCTACTACCAGCCATACGGGTATTCGGGATACGGATACGGGTACGCAGGAAACTACGCGTACGGGCTGCAATCACCCGCCTATGCGAGTTTGTCGTCGGGGATGCTGAACTATGGGTACGGCTCAAGCTACGCCCCGCCAGGATCAGCAACCGGGATCATCACCTCTGCGGATGTTGGACCGATGGGCGTTCCGCTGACAAATCCTGCAGTCGACAATGGGGCTCCCGAAACGCAACTCGCGAGTGCCGACCCTAAGGTTCCCGCTGTCGCGGGGCTGCCGAGTGCTACCGAATTTGCACAAATCGGCGAGACGGCATTCAAAGCCCGCGATTACAAGGGGGCGGTCCGTGCCTGGCGGCATGCTCTGATCGATGATCCAAACAATGGTGTCCTGGTGATGATGCTGTCGCAGGGATTGTTCGCCAGCGAACAGTACAACGAAGCAGCCGGTGCAACCCAGTTTGGAATGCAGATCCTCGGACAGGATAAGTGGGAAACGGTTGTTAAAAACTACCGCGAACTCTATGGCAAAGTGGACGACTACACCAACCAGTTGCGAGCCCTCGAAAAAGCCGCCAAGAACAAGCCTGAAGATCCATCGCTGCGATTTCTGCTTGGATATCATTACGGGTTTCTGGGGTATCCAAAAGACGCTGTCACGCAACTGGAAAAATGTGTGAAGCTCGCACCGGAAGACGAAACCGCACAAAAGCTCCTCGACGTTTTCAATGACAAGCTGCCCAAAGACCAGCAAAAGAAAGAAGAGCTGCCAGCACCTTCCAAAACGCCGGGAACGGCTCCGACAGGTGATTCAGCTGGGCTCCTTCCGCCCCTGAATTCTGTCGTGGTGCCTCCTCCGCCCAAGGCTCCGGATTAGAACAGTCAGCATGTTCGAGTCACGTAGGAACATGGGTTTGCCGATGCACCACGACCGCTGCTGCGTCAGCGTGAGATTGGGGTAGATACCGAACTGCCCTGGCGATATGCCGGGGTTTGTTCGTTTGCTGGGAGGATCGATGGGCGAAGTTTTCAAAGGCTGGAGACGGCAACTGGGATGCGTGACTCTGTTGTGTGCATGCTGGCTGATGTCGTTATGCTTGAGACAGCGGCTCGAATATCCTGACTTGTGGTACGATCCTGGAGGGGAACTTTTCGCATTGGTGGTCCCTCTGACTCTTCTCTCCGCATACCTGATCCTCTGGCAGCCACGCAAGGCGAGTTGATCCCGTGAACACAGATACCGGTGTTACCTTAAGTTCGATGCGAGCTGGTGCGGGTCGCACTTGCGTGTCGCGTCGAAACATGGGTTAGACGGCTGCAGTTTGGTGCCCACGGGTCGCCACACTTAAACGGAATGCTCTAAGAGACAACCGTCGATGAGCTTACGTGATGATTTTGAGGCTCCGTGATTCAACGAGTGTTATCGCTGCAGCGAAAAATATTGAGTGAGGTCCTTCCGGGCCTTGCCACGTTCGGTCGACCGTCAGGCACTGTCCGAGCTTCGAGGAGCACGGCCATCACGGCCTGTCAAACGCACGGAAATTGATGCGTCGATTCGCCTCGTCGTTGTCAAAATCACAAAATTTGGCCAGATATGGCAGCCATTGGCGTGTCGGTTGCACAATTGGGTTTGCCAGATTCTTGAGTCTCAGTTAGTGTGAGCACAGGATTGTCACACTGCAGGCAGTTACTGGATTCCATCGGAAGCTGCCGGTGTGGTGTTGTGGAAAGGATTTTCAATGCTTGGCTTCATGGTTTCTACCAGATTCTCGCGTCCGCAAACGAGATATTGGCTGCTCGCATCAATCATCGTTGCAGGCAGCGTCGGGCTGACATTGCAGGCTCAGGATTCAAAACCTGAAGTCCCCAAGACAGCCCGCGCCGAGGCAGGTGCCAACGCACAGGCCAGTTCGCAGGATTCACCATCTCCTTCAATTGACCCGGAGCACCCGCTTTACCTGCCGCTGCAGGAGGCTTACAAAGCACGTGAAGTCCTGAAGGGGATTAAGGACTACGAAGCTGAGTTCATGAAACGTGAACAGATCGGTCGCAAGCTGCTCAAGACAACCATGAGTCTGAAGCTTCGTCAGGAACCGTTCAGTGTTTACCTGAAGTTCTTGGACCTGAATGCAGGTCGAGAAGTCATTTATGTGGAAGGACGCAACAAGAATAACTTGTGGGTCCACGAAGCTGGAATCAAGTCGATCGTCGGCACATTATCGCTTCCTCCGACGGGACCGGATGCGATGTCAGACAACCGGTACCCGGTCACAATGATCGGCCTGGAAACCATGCTCGACAAAGTGATCAAGCAGTGGGAAGCCGAAGGGAAACTTGGCGAAGTCAAGACGCAGAAATATCCCTCTGCAAAGCTGCCCAGTGGCGAAGAGTGCATTGCGTACGAATCACTGCATCCCACGCCGCGAGCCCAGTTCAAATTCCACATTACACGTCTGTGGATTGAAAAGAAAACCGGAATGGCAGTACGTGTTGAACAACTCGGCTTTCCTCAACCGGGCGACAAGGCACCGCCAGTGATCGAGGAATACACGTACTCCAAGATCAAGACGAATGTGTCTCTGACCGATCAGGACTTTGATACGAAGAACAAGAACTATCAGTTCGGGGGCTGATCTGGTGTCTCAGGTTGTCTCTGGAACGCGTTCGCCAAGAGTTGCGGAAGCCGTCAACGAAGTTCGAGCTGCGGTCTGGACCGCGCGACAATCGGAACGGAAGATCGGCTTTGTTCCCACCATGGGGGCACTGCACGTTGGCCACGTCAGCCTGATTGAAAAGGCGCGCGCCGAATGCGGTTTTGTGGTCGTTAGCATCTTCGTCAACCCGACACAATTCGGTCCCAACGAAGACTTCAATCGTTACCCGCGCCCCCGTGAAACGGATTTGCAAATTTGCGGCGACGCGGGAGCAGATCTCGTATTCTATCCGACCGTCGAGACGATGTACCCCACTGGACATCGCACATTCGTTGAGGTGGCGGGGCTGTCTGACATCCTGGAAGGGGCAATCCGTCCGGGGCATTTTCGTGGCGTTGCGACGGTGGTCACTAAGCTGTTCAACATCGTGCAGGCGGATCGAGCGTACTTTGGCCAGAAGGATTATCAACAGCAGACGCTGATTCGCGTCATGACGCGAGAACTGGACTTGCCAACCGAAATCATGACTTGCGAAACGATTCGCGATCCTGACGGACTGGCATTGAGCAGTCGTAATGCGTATCTGAGCCCCGCTGAACGTCAGTCAGGACTATCGTTGTCACGAGCCTTACGACAGGCGCAGCACAGCGTTGCGCAGGGTGAACGAGATCTCGAACGGATCCAGTCGGCCATGCGGCGGGAAATCGAACAGACACCCGGCATCAAGCTGGATTATGCGGTCGTTGTCCACCACGAATCGTTGACGCCACTCTCAGTCGCGGAACCGGTGATGGTCGCTCTGGTTGCTGCTCGAGTCGGCACGACTCGGCTGATTGACAACATGATCCTGAGACTTCCGAACACCAACAGTTAGCAGAGTGCGACTATGCGACAGATTCTGTTTCACATTCCGCTGGATACTTCGCTGTCCCTCGGCCCCCTGGGCAATGTTCCGGTTTTCGGCTTTGGACTGGTACTTTTGCTGTGGGTATTGTTGGCCGCGTGGTGGGGCGTCGTTCGAATGCGAACCCCGGATTCGAAGTATTCCAGCGACGATGGGTGGATCGGCGGTCAATGGATCGGCGTCGCTCTGGCGATCATCAAAGCCCCTGCTTTGGGAGCCTATCTTCGTGAACATGGCTCGGAAGCGTTCCGCGATGGACTGCCAATCTTTGGATATGGCTTCATGTTGTTTGTCGCCGTCGGCGTCGGTACCTGGGTTGCTTCGTTGCGTGCAAACAAAGAGGGACTTTCCAGCGATCGGATCTGGGATCTGGCATTTGTCCTCTTTCTTTCCGGAATCAGCGGAGCCCGCATGTTTTACCTGGTGCAATACCGGGATCGGGTTTTTCAGGATGTTCACACCATTCCGCAGTTTTTATTCACGGTCTTTAATCTGTCGAGCGGTGGGATTGTGCTGTATGGCGGCCTCATCGCGGCAGCCGTCGGGTTCTTTTCCTTCTGTGCCGTGAATCGAATCCGGCCACTCGCCCTGTTGGATATCATCACGCCGTCGATTTTCATCGGAATCGGATTCGGCCGCATTGGATGCTTTTTGAATGGTTGCTGTTACGGTGATGAATGCAGTCTGCCATGGGCCGTCAGATTCCCGCGAGGGAGTGCAACGTTTAGCGCACTGGTCGAAAAGAAACTCCTCGATCCCGAAGCATTGTGGACTCCCCCTTTGCATCCGACTCAACTGTACAGTGCTCTGGACGGATTCATTCTCGCTGCCATCACGGCCTGGTATTTCAGTCGCCGTCGTCGCAATGGCGAAGTGTTTGCCATCGGGGTCACAATGTATCCGATCACTCGATTCTTGATTGAATTCATTCGAGGCGACGAATCGGGAATTGTCGGTTTGACGATTTCGCAGTGGATCAGCGTCTGCATTTTTGTCGTCGCGATCTGTTACATGTATTACCTCAGCCGACGACCCGCCATTCGAGAACCGATCGGCGGTATCCCCGAACCGACGCTGCCGACCGGAACTGTTCCTGCCCGTTAGAGTTCACAATACATGTGTTGACGTCAGAGAATGCGTCGAAGACTCATATGCCGAGGTAACCAGATCGCAAATCGATCAGCCACCTCGTACGGCCTCGATCAGCCTTCTGACGCGGTCAATGTCGATCTGGTTGTCAATCTGCAGATCGTGTTTTAAGGAACTGCCGACGATCAGGCCGCGGGCGCCGGCTGTAATCAGGTCGGCAACGTTGTCAGCGGTCACGCCGCTTCCCACGAAAACAGGGACGGGGCTCGCAGCTGATGCGACGATTTGGAGTGAATTTACGTCGGTGGGGGCACCGGTTGCCTGGCCAGAGACGATGATGACGTCAGCGTGGGCTCGTTCTACCAGATCTTTTGTTTCCACGTCGATGGGGCGAAATGCGAGCGATGCGGAATGTTTGACGTCAACGTCTGCCATGATCCGAATGTGCTGACAGCCGAGTGCCGTGCGTTCTCGCAATAAGTCGTGGGCGATTCCCTGCACAATTCCCTGGTCCGTGACTCGAGCCCCCGCCAGCACGTTGACGCGAATGAAATCAGCGCCGCAGACCGCAGCGATTGCCAGGGCACTGCGGCCATCGTTACGCAGGACATTGATCCCAAGTGGCAGATCCGATACCTGCCTTACCGCCATGGCCAATGCTGTAATCGCTGAGACTGTAACTGCGGGAACTCGCTCAGGAAAGAACGGGGTGTCGCCGAAGTTCTCTAGCATCAGACCGTCAACGCCACCTTGCGTCAGTGATGTTGAAGTTCTCTAGCATCAGACCGTCAACGCCACCTTGCGTCAGTGATGTTGCGTCGCGACTTACGAATCGGACGATTTCAGAGAAGTCGCCATGGAAACCGGCCGAGCCTTGCAGCGGTGGCGCATGCAACATCCCGATCACAGGTATCTTGACGTTCGACCATCGTGGATTCAGCATCTTCAGACCTTTATCGATCGCGACGAAGTCATGTCATTCCAGTGATTCGCCTCATGCTCGTTACGTCGACTTGTGCAATTGGACCACAATTCCATCAAGGAACGAGGCCAAATGCTCAGCGGCCTGCATCGCATTCTCGCGCATCCGCCACATATCTTTTGCGCTGGAGGGGCGTTTCCAGAGCGAACCGATGACCGCACCGAATCGGACGGCGCCGGTATCACCGATGAGGCTCAGTACCTCAGGCGGCAAGTCTGCCGAAAGATCGTCGCTGATTGTTCGCACTGCCATGAATCGTGTTTTTGTTTCGCGGCAGACCGTTGCCACTGACAATGTTTCCATATCGACAGCGATGGCTCCCGTTTGAGTCGCCAGGGACTGCTTTTCAGCGACCGTTCGAACCATCTTGTCAACAGTCAATGTCCGCCCGACGTACAAACCTCGGCCAGGATCGGAACTCATGCCGAGATCAATCTTCAGTTGCTCACCCTGTAAACCGACGATTTCGTTTGCCACAACGATGTTGCCGATTTTCAGATCGGGCTGCAGCGCCCCGGCAAAGCCGGTGGAAATGATCCAGCGGGGATGATGGGCATCCTGCAGGGCCATCGTCGCACGGCGAGCCCGGACGGGGCCGGTCCCAGCTTCGACCACCGCGATACGAATCCCGTCATACAGGCCACCGACAAACTTGAACGAGCCGCCACTATAGGTCTTTTTCCGCTGGCACCGCCCGAGAAACTCATCGATTTCGAACGGAAGCGAACAGACCATCCCGATATCGGCGCGAGCGGCATCGATCTGGGTGATTTCCTGATCTGTCATCGTCGTCTGCATC
The DNA here is from genome assembly GCA_963977965.1 of uncultured Schlesneria sp. Taxonomy (GTDB): domain Bacteria; phylum Planctomycetota; class Planctomycetia; order Planctomycetales; family Planctomycetaceae; genus Schlesneria. The sequence continues at coordinate 24,561 of CAXBSB010000071.1, read as the reverse complement.
CTTGTTGCGGGCCAATGGACTCGCTGGCACTCAGAGCGAACGGCTTGTTCAATGTAGGGTGGGACAAGGGCGCTTTGCCGCGCGGGTCCACCGGCATTTCTCAACGATTGCTGATGTTGGGCCGGCGCTCGAAGCGAGCGTGTCCCTACTCTGAAAAAAGCCAATTTGCTCCGCATGGAACCTGAGCTCCACTGATCGTCGCTGGAATGGCCTGTATTCACAAGGGAAACGCCCGAATCATCACTACAAATCGAGGTCATCCACCAGGTTGGCTTCGTCCATGATGATCCGATAGCGTTCGCTGGCATCTTTCCCGAGCAATTGAGCGAACGTCTGGTCCGCTTCCACCAGGCTATCGATGCTCACCGACAGCAGAGTCCGTGTGCGTGGATCAAGAGTCGTTTCTTTCAACTGCTGAGCATTCATTTCGCCCAGACCCTTGAATCGGAAAATCTCGGGTTTGCGATTGGCGGGCAGTGATGCCAGGACTTCTTCCTTGTGAGCGTCGTCCTGAGCATAAACGGTGTTGGCACCGATCTGAATTCGATACAGCGGCGGTTGTGCCAGATACAGTTTCTGGTTCGTAATGATGTCTCGCATGTGCCGGAAGAAGAATGTCAGCAGCAGCGTGCTGATGTGGTAGCCGTCGCTGTCAGCATCCATCATCAGGATCACGCGGTCATATCGAAGTCGTCGCAGGTCGAACCCGTTGCCGATCCCGGTTCCCAGGGTCTCAATCAGGTCTTTGATTTCCTGGTTCTCGATCACTTTGGATGTCGTGAGTGATTCCGTGTTCAACACTTTCCCACGCAATGGCAAAACCGCCTGATATCGGCTGTCACGCCCCATCCCGGCAGTGCCACCTGCCGACTGACCTTCCACGATAAACAACTCTGATTCACCAGGATCGGTTGAGCGACAATCGAGCAACTTGCCGGGCAAGCTGGTTCGGCGAGTCGTTGGAGTCTTGCGACGTACTTCGCTCGCCGCTTCTCGACTCGCCTGACGTGCTCGCGCGGCCAGGACGATTCGCCCGACGATCGCATCGGCCACCGACGGATTACTGCTGAGCCATGTTTCGAGTGCTGGTCGGGCCACGCTTTCAACAGCCGCCACCATTTCCGGGTTATTCAGCTTTTCCTTGGTCTGCCCCTGGAACATCGGTTCTGAAAGGAAGACCGACAGGATTCCTTGTACCCCTTCGCGGATGTCACTGTTCTCAATCGTGACCCCTTTGACCTTGATATCGTGGACTTCCAGATAGTTGCGAACGGCCTTACCGATCGCCGAACGAAGTCCTGATTCATGAGTCCCGCCGGCGTGAGTCCGAATCCCGTTGACATAACTGCGAATCTGTTCGTCGGTCGCCTCTGTCCAGCGCAGAACCATTTCGACTTTGCATTTTTCGTCGTCACGCGAAATCGAAAACGTCTGCTCGTGAGTCGGCTTCTTCTGACCTTCTGCCAGGATCTTGTCGAGGTACGAGACGATCCCGTCAGGATGAAAGTATTCGATTTTCTCTTTGCGCGTTTCATCATGGAAGATGATCTTCAATCCGGCATGGATATAGGAAATGTCTTCCAGATGCTGTTTGATGGTGTCAGGATGAAACGTTGTCTTCGAAAAGATCTCTTCGTCCGGGCGGAAAAAAATGATCGTGCCACGCCCGCGAAACGGACGAACCTGCTTGACGGGGGTTGTCGGTTTGCCGCGTTTATAACGCTGCGAGTACTCGAACCCGTCACGATAGACGGTCGCTTCCATCTCGATCGACAATGCGTTTACAACGGACGAACCAACGCCGTGTAAGCCCCCGCTGCGAGCGTACGCCTGGCTGTTGAATTTGCCCCCCGAATGTAACGTCGTCAGGATCGTTTCGAGAGCGGATTTTTTCGTCTTCTGATGGAGATCGATGGGGATTCCGCGGCCGTTGTCCTGCACAGAGCAGGACGCACCATCTTTGTGCAACGTCACAATGATTTCATTGCAGTGGCCTGCGAGGTGTTCATCGACACTGTTGTCGACGATTTCCCAGAGCAGATGATGCAACCCGCGTGAATCGACACCGCCGATGTACATCGATGGCCGACGACGGACCGCTTCCAGCCCTTCGATCACTTCAATATCTTGAGCGGTATAACGAGCAGAACCTGTAGACATGAGCTGAGCTTTCGTAAAGCGATCGACTTACTTCTCACCCTGTTCGATGGTGGCCCAATCGACGAGGACGATGTCAGGACGAAGAATCTCGGTGAAGGTGCTCCGCTGAGCGGCACGAATTCCCTTCCCTCCACGGGCCGAGACTTCGTACTTCATCTGACCGAAGACCAGGACTTTGTCGTGGCTGGTTTTCACTCGCAGACAGTCACTCGGTCGAGCCATCTGGGCGGCTCCCAGGACTCCGTCTTTGGCATCACTCAACTTGATCCCGCGCACGCCCTTACCTGCTCCAGACAAGACGGGAACTTCCTCAATCGCGAAGTGAGTGACTCGTGCCTGCTGCGTTGCCACGAACAAGGACGTGGCATCGCGAACGAGTTCGACCCAGACGACGCGATCTCCCTCAGCCAGACGACAATACTTTCGCCCCGACTTGGTCGATGGCTGACGGAACGGGGCGAGCGGCAATCGCATGATCTGCCCCTGAAGCGTCAACGCCAGGAAGTACGGAGCTGGCGGCAATTCACTTCCCGAATCTTCATCAGGAGGAGTAAATCGGGCATCCGTGGTCAGAGCGGCTACCAGGCTGACTCCATCGCCGATCTTGACGTGCTTCGAAATCGGCTCGCCATACCCCGACGAGACGGGGATTTCGGAAATCCCCAGCGTGTAGGCAACTCCATCGCTCGCGAAGAAGATGACGTGGTCAGCGGTGCTGCCCGGAATCACGTCCTGGACAGCATCACCTTCACGCACACGAGTGGTTTCGACACTCTGCAAACGTCCGACGCGTTTGAACCAGCCATCCCGCGTCAGAACGACGTTGGTGTTTTCCTTGACAATGTACGCGGCAGCATCAAATTCGACGATCTCTTCGCTGCTGCCAATCGAGGTTCGACGTTTGTCGGGGAACTGAGTCGCAAGTTCTTCCAATTCCACCTGAACGACATTCCACAGCTTCTTTTCGGACGCGAGCAGCTTCCGGATCTTTTCCGCTTCGGTCTGTTTCTGGCCGAGTTCTTCCAGGATCGTGTTGATTTCAAGTTGCGAGATGCGATAAAGCTGCAACTCAAGAATCACCATCGTCTGTTCTTCGTCGAGCGGAAATGCCTTCATCAGCTTGTCAGCAGCATCCCGTTTTCCGCTGCTGTTGCGGATGATTTTGAGTGCTCGATCCAAATCATTGAACAACAGCGCGAAGCCTTCCAGGATGTGGATCCTGTGTTCAAGTTGCTTCAACTGGAATTCGAACCGCTTACGAACAGTCTTCAACCGGAACGTCAGGAAATGCTGCAGCATTTCCGCAAGCCCCAGTCGCGCGGGGATCAGTGCCCCTTGTTCGTCCGGAACCAGCGAAGTCGCGTTGTAGGCAAAGTTCTGCTCGAGCGACGTATGCTTGTACAGATACGTCATTACAGGTTCCGGGTCAGAACCGGGTTTCAGATCCAGAACGATTCGCAGTCCGTGCTTGTTGTCGGTTTCATCGTTCGAATCGAGCAGTTGCGGAAGCTTCTTGCTGTTGACGATTGCGCCGATTTCGGAAGCGAGCGGACCTGATTCAACGCCGTATGGCATTGAGTAAATCACGACCCGACTGTCGACGACTTCCCGCTTTTCTTTGTCGAGTCGCCATTCACCGCGGACCTTGATGCTGCCACGCCCTTCTTCGTAGATCGTTCGCAGTTCTTTGCGATCTGTGACAATGCGGCCTCCCAGTGGGAAATCCGGCCCCTTGACGAATCGCATCAGGTCCTTGGTTTCGGCACCCGGATTCTGAATCAGGTGAACACAGGCCGCGATCACTTCTCCGAAGTTGTGCGGAGGGATATTGGTTGCCATCCCGACTGCGATCCCGGTCGTTCCGTTGATCAGCAAGTTCGGGTAGCGGGCGGGAAGAACCACGGGCTCTTCTTTACGGCCATCATAGTTCGGTCGCATTTCGACCGTCTGATAGCGCAGCTCGTTCATCAACTGCTCAGAGATTGGTGTCAGACGGGCTTCGGTATATCGATCGGCGGCTGCGGGGAGCCCCATGATCGATCCGAAGTTTCCCTGTCCGTCAATCAGCGGGTAGCGCAGCGTGAAATCCTGCGCCATGCGGACCAACGTGTCATAAACTGCCTGCGGTCCATGCGGGTGGTAATCCCCCGTGGTATCACCGGCAATTTTTGCACATTTGTACGGCTTGGTGTCAGCCGTCAGGCGAAGCCCATCGTACATCACGTACAGGATTCGACGCTGGACCGGCTTCAGTCCGTCACGTACGTCGGGCAACGCACGGGACATGATGACTGACATCGCATAGTTCAGATAGCGCCGTCGCGTCTCCTGGCTAAGCGGCACATATTGGATTCGATCTTCTTCTTCACCGTCACTGGCTGCGGGCGCGTCCGAACTGCGTTTCGCCAACGTCTCACTCCTTGCTTCAACTTTCCTGGGACTGTGGTGACTTCTTCGATTGGTCAGGACTCACAGTGACATGGGAACTGATTTTCGTGGGCTCTGGATTGCTATCGTCATTTGGTGGTCACTTCATTCGGTGGTCTTCGTCCCTGTTTCCAATCTGATAGAGGCTGCTGCGGAACGACAAATTGGGCGGCCGCCGTGATCAGGATTCGTCCGGCAACGTCGTGCCGTAACCACGCCAAATCTGCATCCCCACCGCATGGTCAACCGGGTAATTTACGGTGTGATTTCCGGGTGGCACGAGATTGCCGAGCGTATCGTTTACAACGTCTGTATCGATTTTTCAATGGCACGTAACGTCTTTCCGCTCAACTGTTTGCCAAAAATCGCCCTGTTGGTTCCGGTATACACGGAATGATTCATTCAAGCGGCCTGAACCGACCGAAACTGTAACTGCTTGGCGAGCCGCGCAGTTTGTCGTAGACACGGATTCTTACACGCCAGCGGCTACCAATCGATCCAGGGAGGGACGAGATGACTCGAAGCACGATTTTCAAAGCCACGATCTCCGTGGTCCTGTCTGCGGTGATGCTGCCTTCGACTCGGGCAGATGAACTGGCAGATCCATTCGCACCCGAATTGCAGACACCTCCGTTGACGGTTCCTGCACCACTGACATACGAAGAGCCGGCTGCTCAACCGATCTCTTCCCGGACACCGGTTGTGCCTCAGTCGGCGATTTATCGTCAGGCGACTGAGACCACTCAGCAGCCGGGCCCGATGCCGATCAATCCTGATGCGTACGCGGTTCCTCCGCAGTATCCAAGTCAGCAGTCTGGCTACGTCCGATTGGGCGCACCACTGTATCCGAGCCCTCGTCCGAACATTCCGATCTGGACGGGCTCGACCATGATCACGAACCCAGCATTTGCTCCCCATGAAATGATGTATCCACACACTTATCGCTCGATGAGTGGTCCTTACTACCACCGCGTGAAGGGTGGCTGGATCTGGACACCATTCGGCATTCGTTCACACGAACGATGGGAACTGCAGGGAACACAGGTTGAAGTCAAGTACCGGTCCCATGTGCCACTGATCACCAAGAGCATGTGGCTGCCACCGGTCCACTCACGTTGATTCCTCATGGTTGAGGGCGATGTTAGCGGAAGTGACTCAATTGGAGGGAAACGGAGTTCTCATGGTGAGAGTGCTTACCCCACGTCAAGCAGTCTGGTTCGCGGGACTCCTGTTGGTGATTGCTTGTGGCACAGCTTCGGCTGACCAGCAGGCCTTACCCCAGCAGGCAGCGCCGGCTCAAACGCAGCTCGTCCCGCCGATGTCTCCTGCGCCAGCCACTGTAACACGCTCCACGATGTCCCCCGTTTACAGCAGTGCTCAGGTTGCCAATGACGAATGCGAAGGGGGCTGGCGAAATTGCTGGCTGGTTCGTGCCTGTCGCATTCATCATCACGACAAATGCATGTGGCATTGGTATATCCGCGGAAATGGACCAGCAATTCACACGCGTCCTGCGGCGATTTACTGGTGGTAAATAACTTCGTCAGTGATTGCTGGCGAATACTGGTACAGGTTTTTGATTACTGATTGACAGAAGCGAAGCCAGGCAAAGTCACGGATGTAGCTTTCCTGGAAAGACTCGCGATTGATTTTTGTCCGCCGTCCTGTCGGCTCGAATGGAAGGAACTGATGACATGAAGTCGCTGTTGCAAAAGCTCGTTCGAGCGTCCCTGGTGGCGGGGTTCGGTCTTGTCGCCACTTTCAATGCCAATGCTCAGGAGTCCCCTGGCATGGTTCGGATTACAAAGCCGAAAACTGCTGAAGTGCAGAGTGCCCGAGAAGTGATTCAGGCTCGATTCGCCCATCAGTCGCATGGTGGCGGACGATCGAACTGCGATTGCCAGGCCAGTGGCAGTATGACACAGCCAGGATGTCCACACACTGGATGTCCAAACGGTAATTGCCAATTCGGTAACTGTCAGCACGGTAACTGTCAGTTCGGTGGGTGCCAGTTCGGTGGATGCAATGGTTGTAATGGCTGCTGCAATCAGAATGGCCGAGCCATGGCCGAATACCTCCGCTGCAAATTCGGATACTTCATCCCGACAGGTGCCGGTGGCGCCGGTGTCCCGTTGGCCGGTAAGTACTCGCGAGTTTATCCACAGGATCCCTACTACTTCGATCAGCGAGATGGTCAGGCCTGGGGAGCTCAAGGATATGGCATTCCGATGTCAGTCCCGCTGGCGCCAACCGTTGGCCATGCCTACAACTACGGATGGGGTTCACCATCCAGCCGGCTGACACCGATTTCGCGGCCAGCCTATTAATGGAACGAATTGAAATGACGGGCGATCTGGTCCGTCATCTGGAATGTGAGGCGGCGGATGCCTCGACAAATGATTTGATCTCGTGATCTGACAATTCTCTGCAAGCGGTCGTCTTGCGGTCTGAAGGAACAGGCGAATGACGCTCAGGAAATCAAACTGGATAGCTGCGGCCTTCATGGCGGCTGTGTCCTGCACGACTGCCGGATATGGCCAGGACGATGGTTCGGTCGGCATCGTCCGAATCTCGGACGGCAAAGCTCGAACGACCGTTCAGGGGGCTTCGTTCCACGGCCACCACGGTGGACACGTCGGCAATTGCCAGACCGGCAATTGTCAGACGGGTAATTGCCAAACGGGCAACTGCCAGAACGGTTGCTTCAACGGCTGTAACAACAGTTGTTACAACGGCCAGTTCTGCAATGGATTCTTTAACGAACGCTACTGCAAGAATTCGCCAGATCACGGGTATTCGCCTCCAGCCAAATATCCACTGCATCGACGCGGTGTGCAGTATGACACCATGTTCCCGAACCAGTGGTACGGAACCCCAGGTGCCAGCTACGCTCCTGCCCCGATGGTTTATCAGGCAACTGATACGACTCAGTTAGGCTACAGCTACCAGCATGTTCCATTCTGGCAGCCTTCGGCCAACACGCTGCCACAGCGGCCGATCCCCGCCCAGTGGCACATCACCGCTCCTGTGGTCCATGCTTCATCCTTCCACAATGGTCAAGGAGGATGCCAGTACGGATACTGCTGTAACTATGGTTACGGCAACTGCTACCACGGTCTGCATGGTTATAACTACGGCTGTCCGACCAATGATTGCCCCAGCATGGCTCCGTCGGCTGCCCCTGCAGCTCCCAAATCAAATGAGCCGACCTTGCTGCCGGGAGCCCCTGGCGAAGAAAAGGGTAAGGACGCTGCGATTCCTCCCACTCCAAACCGATTCCAGAAATCGGCAGACAGCGGACATATCCGACGTGCTGCATACTGATCGCGAATGAGACCAGTTCTTCCAAAGAAGCCCACCATCTGGTGGGCTTCTTTCATTTATCGCGGCATTTCTCTCAAGAAGCACCTTGCCGACGCTTTGCGAACTCCTTGCACTTGGTTCGCACGTCCGTTAGCGTCTGAGAAGCTTGAGTCCACAAATTCAGACGGGAAGATCGCTAATGAAGTTCAGCCGTCGCCATTTCTTGCGTGCCTCTGGCATTGCGCTGTCACTGCCACTGCTCGACAAGTTCGTGCTGGGGGATGACATTTGCGAAAAGCAGATTGCACGGCGGATGGTCTGCGTCTGTACACCATTGGGACTGCACACGCCCCATTTTTTCCCGAAATCTGCGGGACGTGGCTACGAATCAACATTGTATCTGGAGTCATTTCAGGATCTCCGCGACGACATGACTGTCATCTCGGGGCTTTCGCACCCTGAAGTCGAATCGGGACACGATTCGATTTACAGCTTCCTGACGGCGGCACCTCATCCCGAACGACGAGCCGGGTTTCGGAATGCGATCTCGCTGGATCAGTTTGCTGCGGAAAAGATCGGGACCGAAACCCGTTTTCCCAGCCTGGTCCTGTCGGCAGAGGGATTCAGTCTATCTTGGACGCGCAGTGGAGCACTGGTTCCGTCAGAAACGTCTCCTGCGCGGGTCTTCGCTCGCTTGTTTCTGGATGGCCGCCCTGATGAAGTCCAGGCTCAGATCCGTCGCTTGAAAGATGGTCAGAGTATTCTCGATCAGGTGGGGACTCAGGTCCAGCGGATGAACTCGTCGCTGGGCGTCAGGGACCGCGAAAAGATTGACGAGTACTTCACGAGTGTGCGAGAACTCGAACAACGATTGGCTCGTGCTGAAGAATGGTCGCGCAAGCCAAAGCCCAAGGTTGATGCCAAACAGCCGCAAGATATTGCAAACCCCGCCGACTTGATCGGACGAACACGACTGCTCTTCGACCTGACACATCTGGCTTTGCAGACTGATTCGACCCGATTGATCACCATCATGCTGCTCGGCACGAGTCTTGTCCCTCCCATTGCTGGAGTGAACGACGGACACCATAACCTGTCGCACCACGGACAGGACCCCGGCAAGCTGAAACAGTTGCAGATCGTAGAACAGGAAAAGCTCAAAGTCCTGCATGATCTGCTCGCCAAACTAAAACAGACAAAAGAGGACGACGCATCATTACTCGATCGAACGACGGTGTTCTTCAGCAGTAATCTCGGGAACGCCAGCAGTCACTCGTGCAAGAATCTCCCCGTGCTGCTGGCAGGCGGTGGCTTCAAACACGGCCAGCACCTGGCATTCGATCCTGCCAAAAACCCGCCCATGAGCAATCTGTTCGTATCCATGCTTCATCGGCTTGGAATTGACTCTGACGCATTCGGGTCGAGTACCGGAACGCTGACTGGGCTGGAACTGAAATCGTGACGCCGCTCCGACCAAACCGGTCGTGAATTGGTGTCGAAGCGAAGCATCGTTTGATCTGAAAACGATCGATTTCCGGGTTGGACCTATTGTGACGGTTGCGTAGGCGTGGGGAGATGGACTGGATTTTGCCAGTTTCGACTTCGATACAGATCGATGACCGGTTGTCGTTCAGCGTCGAACACACTCCTGCGATTGTCACAAAGCCATGCCCAAAGCTCCATTCAGTTCGTCGGAAACCGAGCGGCTTCGGGTATTGCACCAATGCTGCATCCTGGATACGGAGCCAGAAGAGGTCTTTGATGATCTGACTCGTCTGGCTGCGCGACTTTGCAAGACACCAATCGCCCTGATCAGTCTGGTTGACGAACAGCGCCAGTGGTTCAAGTCGACATTTGGATTAGAGGTCAAAGAGACGCACCGCGATTGGGCGTTCTGTGCCCATGCCATTTTAAGTACCGAACCTTTCATCATTCCTGATGCTTCAGCGGATCCACGGACGTCTGACAACGCACTTGTCACGGGGCCGCCATACATTCAATTCTATGCTGGAATTCCGCTTCGCACGTCAGATGGATATGCGCTCGGCACATTGTGTGTGATCGACGTCGTTCCTAGAGACCTTTCCGACGAACAACTCGACGATCTCAAGTCACTTGCCAACCAGGCAACCGGGCAGATTGAATTTCGTCGAATCACCTGTCGACTTGCTGAAGAAAAACTGGCCCTCGCAAATTCGCTCAGTCGGATGGATCAGATCGCGGCCCAAGTTCCCGGCGCTGTTTACCAGTATCTCTTGCGTCCCGATGGAACGAGTTGTCTTCCATATGCCAGCCGGGGCATCCACGACATCTTTCGAGTCACTCCGGAAGAAGTTCACGACGATGCATCACAAATCTTCGCAACAGTGCATCCCGATGATCATGACGATGTTGTCGCATCGATCCAGGAGTCGGCCCGAACCTTACAGCCGTGGCGATGTGAATTTCGAGTCCGGTTCGATGATAATGAAGTGCGCTGGATCAGCGGTAATTCGATGCCGACTCGACGGTCAGATCGGTCTGTGTTATGGCACGGATTCGTGACCGATGTCACTGACCAGCGGTTGGAACGTGATGCGACTCAGCGCGTTCAGGCTCAGCTTCAGGCCATCGTTGACGCTTCGACTCAGGTTGCGATCATCACCACCGACTTGCAAGGAACGATCACTCTCTTCAATTCGGGTGCCGAGCAGATGCTGGGGTACACCGCTCAGGAGATGGTGGGACTTCAAACGCCGAGCCTGATTCACCTGGAATCGGAGGTCCAGTCCCGCAGCGAACAACTGTCGCGGCAAACGGGGCGCGACATCAAGGGCTTCGACACGTTTGTGGAATACGCCAGGCAGGGAAGACACGACGCTCGCGAATGGACCTACATTCGTAAAGATGGTTCGCGACTGACAGTATCGCTCGCCGTGACCGGAATCCGAAATAGCGACAACACACTCACCGGTTTTCTGGGAGTTGCAACGGATGTGACCGGGGCTCGAAAAGCTGAAATCGAATTGCGAACAGAGCGAGAACGGCTGGATCTTGCTCTCACGGGGGCGCAACTGGGAACCTGGGACTGGAATGTTCAAACGGGCGAAGAACTGCTCGACAGTCGATGGGCTGCAATCGTCGGCGAGAAGCTTGAGAATCTTCAATCACACGTTGGAGAGTGGTTGTCACGAGTTCATCCCGATGACGTCGATCGCGTCTGGAAAAACGTTGAAGATCACTTCATGGGGATCACCCAGGTCTTCGAAACGCAGTACCGGTTGCGTCATGCTGATGGTTCCTATCGATGGGTCGTCGCTCGTGGGAGGCTGGTCGAACGAGGCCGTCGCGGCAATCCTTTGCGAATGGTCGGCACCCTGGCAGATGTGACGGTCAGGCTGAAAGCTGAAAACGAAGCCAAAGCGTACGCCCAGTTGCTTCATCAATTCATCACGTGTACTCCTGCCGCTGTTGCGATGCTCGACAACGACATGCGGTACCTGCAAGTGAGCGAACGCTGGTCACAGGACTACCAGATTCCTTACAACGATATCGTTGGTCGATCGCACTACGATGTGTTCCCAGACATGCCCGAACGCTGGAAGCAGATTCACAAGCGAGTTCTGGGTGGTACTACAGAATCGTGTGTTGAAGACCGTTTTGACAGATCTGACGGATCAACGATGTGGCTGCAATGGGAAGCGCGTCCCTGGTACAACGCCGCAAACGAGATCGGGGGCCTGATCCTGTTCACTCAGGTCATTACGAAAAGAAAGCAGACGGAAGCTGATCTGATCGCGGCTCGTGAGGCGGCCGAAGCGGCGAATCGAAGCAAGAGTGATTTCCTGGCAAATATGAGCCACGAAATCCGCACTCCTTTGACATCCATCCTCGGCTATACCGACATACTTTCAGAAAGTTCGTTGTCCGAGGATGATCGAGATTTTGCCCTGAAGACGATCAAACGGTCTGGCATTCATCTGCTTCGAGTGATCAACGACATCCTCGATCTTTCGAAGATCGAAGCGGGAAAAATGACGCTGGAGCGAATTCCATTTTCTCCCGCAGTGATCGTCGAAGAAGTTCTCAGCTACTTTCAGGAACAGGCTCAGTCGAAGAATCTGATGCTGACTGCTGTCGCAGAGGGACTGATCCCAAAGACAATCTGCTCGGATCCTGTGCGACTGCGGCAGATCCTGGTGAACCTGGTTGGGAATGCCATCAAGTTCACGGAGTTTGGTGGAATCAGAGTCGTTGTCAGGCTTCAACCGTCAACTCCAGACGAGCCATCTCGACTGGCATTTGAGATTCATGATTCGGGGATTGGCATTTCAGGCCCCCAATTGAAAACGCTGTTCGCTCCGTTCGTGCAGGGAGACGGCTCCGCAACGCGAACGTCCGGCGGGACGGGCCTCGGTCTGGCCATCTGTCGCCGGATGGCCAGGCTTCTGCAGGGCGATGTCACCGTTGAAAGTATCCTGAACGCGGGAAGTGTGTTCACGGTCACAATTGCGACAGGTCCACTCAACGGGATCGAGATGACCACGTCACTCGTCGCTCCCCTGCTGGTGACGACGCCCATCCCTACCCTGAAGCTGTCTGGCCGAATCCTGCTTGCCGAAGACAGCCCACTGAATCATCGCTTGATTTCAACGATGCTGACGAAGGCAGGCGCAGTCGTCGATATCGTGGAAAATGGTCACGATGCCGTTGAGAAAGCGACAGCCTCGCTTGCATCACCATATGATCTGGTATTGATGGACATTCAAATGCCGATCATCGATGGTTATGCCGCCTCGAAGATCTTGCGAAGTCGCGGGTTCAAAGCGCCGATCATCGCCCTGACCGCGAATGCCATGATCGAAGACCGCGAGCGATGCCTGGCGGCCGGTTGCAACGATTTCATGACCAAGCCAATTGATCGAACTCGTCTTTTGTCACTTTGCGATGACTGGCTGACGAAATCAAAGTCGGGGTACGACTACAGCCGACCCATCATTCCTGCAGACCGAACTTCTTCGCATCCTGCTGGATGAACTGAGCAATCACACCTGCTGCAATGTCGTGAGCTTTCTCATTGGGGTGTTGATCCGTTGGGTGAACCCAGAGTTCCGGTCCGTTGAAGCCGCGATAGTGTTCTCTGAGGTCCAGGAACGGAACGTCGTTATTTGAGCAATATTCGCGCAGTCGATCATGAATCGGCTGAAACGGGTAATCCTCATTCAGTTGATAAAAGAACGGAAACGCGACGATCAGCAGAGGAATTTCCTTTTCGCGACAGGACTGCACAATGCTGTCCAGCCCACCCTGGCAGGCATTCCATTTTTCGGGGGCTGACTGAAAGCTGCCGATGGACTCACGAATGTAGGCCTGTCCTCGAATTCGCCCACCGATTGTTCGATTGAGGAGTGCCCAGATTTCAGAATGTTGCGACATCCAATCGGTCGCCATCGAACCGGTGATGTATTCGGTAAAGAACTCGACCTTCGCCTTCTTGGTGTAGATATCTGGTTCCACGTCGTTCGGAACAAAATGCAGGATGACAAGACTCGGGTGGTAACTCAGCCCGCACTCTTTCAGCACACGAGCCTCCATCACCGTGTTGTAACCCGGTTGTCCCGAGTTAATCGTTTCGACAGTTCGCGAGGGAAACTCGGCCTGCAGCAGGTTTCCCAGGTGAGTCAAACATCGATCCTTCGCTTTGACACCCTGACCGAACAGATAGCTGTCGCCGATCCCAAGAATTCGATACGTCTTTTCAGGCCGAGTCTTTCGATGCTCGCCATCTCGCCATCCGACGGAGTTCATCTCGTGATCAATCGCATTGTTGGCGTTGAAGTATCCACGCGGGTTCGTCGGATACCGGATGCGAATGGTCGCAAACGGAACATGCCCGCAGGCCGCCAGCTCATAAGGCCCCCCTGATCGCGGAATCAGTTCACTGGTGGCAGGATTCCGGTAGTCGTTGTTGATACCGGTCAGCAGCAGAACCACTTCTCCCACGATCCAGCACAGCGCCGATGCCCCCAGCAATGCGACAACTCGAAACAGTCGCTTCCTCCGGACAGAAACCATGAACGGGGCATCCTCGGTGCACCGAGTCTCGGTGCGGTAGCGTCGCCACAAGCAATCGCGGCTAGAGAAAAATGTCCCCGGCAAGAGTCGAACTTGCAACCTTCGGCTTCGGAGGCCGACGCTCTATCCAATTGAGCTACGGAGACGGAGGAGTCGTACAGGGATGATCCTGACGTTGACCGAACCTCAAGGGTACGAACGGGTTTTCCGATTGTCAATTCCCTGACATGCGGTGGTCTGTCAAACTCGGAATGTTGCCGCCGATCTACCGTCGGAAGTTCAGTCTGTATCGATCAGGTTCGCTTCAGCGGTGAATGCACGAATCGGACTGGTACCGCACTTGCAGACGTTTGGCATTTTTTGTGTCAAATGGTCTGGTAGTCTCCCATGCCGCAATCGGGGCGACTACAATGCTCGCTTCCGCTCAGGACTTTGCGGGAACGAAAAAACTCCACGGAACGGTATCGTATTTTATGAGCCACCACTTGTCGGCCAGTTCGAATGGATCGCCTCAGCTTTCGACCGCGATTGCCGCCATTGATGGGGGATTGCGGTATCGCGGCTATGCGATTGAAGAACTTGTTCAGCACTCCAATTTCGCCGAAGTTGCTTTTCTGGTGATTCAGGGGGAATTGCCGACTCATGAACAACTGGCAGATTTGCAGGCAATTTTGACCGAAGCGGCGGTTCTGGAATCGGATCTGGTCGCGTGGATTGAACGAATTCCCCTGAATGCCTCGGCCATTGATGTGATGCGGACGGCGATCAGCCTGATCGCTCTGGCAGATTGTCATGACGACGAATCGGGGTCAGCGGCGGCCTGGGATACGATTCAACGGCTGCTGGCTCAATTGCCTGTGCTGGTTGCGGCCCGCTATCGACTCGCTCGTGGCCTGAAAGTTCTGGAGTCTCGCGACGATCTTTCCTACGCCGGGAATCTGCTGTGGCTGCTGACTGGCGTCGAGCCAACTTCTACAGCAGAAAGAGCTTGCGATGCCCTCTTGATTCTGACGGCGGAGCATGAATTTACGCCGTCAACCTGTGCCGCCCGGGTTGTGGCGTCGACTCGAGCTGACCTCTATTCCGCCGTGATTGCGGGAATGTGTGCGATCAAAGGGGTCTGGCATGGGGGGCCGGGGCATCAGATCATTGATATTCTCGAAGCAGTCGGGCAGCCCGACGCGGCGCAACCGATTGTCCGAGCGGTACTTGAGCAATATGAACGAGTGCCGGGGTTCTGGCACCGCGTTTATCGGACCAGTGACCCTCGAGCGGAACTGCTGGCTCCCTTTTGTCGTGCCGTGGCGGCCGAAGCGGGGTGCAATGCGATGGAACAGGTTGCGACGGCCGTCGAAAGTGCGGTTTGGGACGAACAGCAAATTATGCCCAGTCTCGACTGGCACGCGGCACGGTTGCTCCATTACCTTCGTCTGGACGCCGACTTGTTTGTACCGATCTTCGTGATCAGTCGGATGGTCAGTTGGGCCGCACATTACATCGAACAGCAGCAGTCGCCTCAGCCAATCCGGCCGCGAGGTTCCTATTCGGGTCCGGCAGACCGTCCCTTTGAGTCACTCGAAGAACGTGGTTGACCATACGATTGCGATAATACTGTACCAAGACCATCCCTTTTAACCTGCAGTTTCCCAATGCATGCATTTCAACGTTGTATCGCCCCTCTCTGCCGAGCCACCTTTGATGTCACCGACGTCCTGACAGCCTGTCCCGACTGTGGCAGCCTGCTCGATATCGACTACGAATGGGACAAGCTCCCAGTTCCCTCGTCGATGCGGCAGTTCGAATCCCGCTGGGGAAATCGTCGCAATCCTCTGGACTTCAGCGGGGTCTGGCGTTTTCGCGACTTGCTGCCGTTCGCACGTGATGAAGACATCGTCACGATTGGCGAGGGGCAGACGATCCTTCAGCAGAGTTGTGCCGTAGGGAATTACGTCGGAATGAATCCCGGCGGTCTATACCTTCAATACGAGGGATTGAATCCGTCCGGCAGCTTTAAAGACAACGGCATGACTGCTGCCTCCACCCACGCTCGCATGGTTGGGGCCAGGATGGCGGCCTGTGCTTCCACGGGAAATACCAGTGCCTCGCTGGCGATCTATGCCAGCACGACGGGCGTTTTCAAAGTGGTGGTCTTCGTCGGCAGTGGAAAAATTGCCTATGGCAAGCTGTCACAGGCCTTGGACTATGATGCCCGGACGCTGCAGATTCTTGGCGACTTCGATGATGCTCTGGAACGAGTTCGCGAAGTTGCTGGTGAACGCGGGATTTACCTGTGCAACAGCGTGAATCCATTCCGGCTCGAAGGTCAGAAGACCATCATGTACCGGATCATGGAGGGGCTGAACTGGCAGGTTCCAGACTGGATCGTCGTCCCGGGGGGGAATCTGGGGAACTCATCCGCGTTCGGCAAGGCGTTTTCCGAACTGAAGGCGATGGGACTGATCGACCGGATTCCACGCCTGGCCGTCATCAACGCCGCAGGTGCCAACACTCTATTTCAGTTGTACGAAGAGCAGGGCGTGCGCTGGGACGGCGGAATGTCCGAGGACGGGACGATCGATACGTTCTATGCGGACATGGACGCCGAAAAGCGAAAAGCGTCCACGCTGGCCAGTGCGATCGAAATCAATCGGCCGGTCAATCTAAAAAAGTGCCTGCGAGCTCTCGACGTTTGTAACGGAGTCGTCCGGCAGGTGACGGATCAGGAAATCCTGGATGCGAAAGCTCAGGTCGGTGCCGGGGGATTTGGTTGCGAACCCGCCAGTGCTGCCAGCGTTGCCGGCGCCAAACTGCTGCGAGCTCAGGGTGTCATTGCTCCGAGCGATCGCGTTGTCTGTATCCTGACGGGTCACCAGTTGAAAGACCCTGATGCGACGGTGGCTTACCACGCGGGCGATAAGTCGTTGTTTGATGCCAAGTTGGGGACGCGCGGAGTCACGACGGCGACTTATGCCAACAGTCCTCAGGTCGTGGAAAACAATCTGCAGAAAATTATTTCAGTTCTCGAAGAGGATTCCTAGCGAGCTAGCATCCTGTGGCAAAAGGGGGCAGACCCTTTGGAGGGCGGCCGATTTGACTTGGAAATCGCATGCACCGGAGAGGGTCAGACCCCTTTTGCCACAGGCTGCCAGGTCTACCCAACAGTCGTTTCTGATGGTTTGAGAGGTTGAATCTCAAGCCACGCTTGGCCCCTAAGCGTTTGCCGCGTATGCTTTGGGGCTCGAAAGGTCGGGCTCGGTCGTCGGACCAGAGCGTTTGTTTTTTACTTTCAGGTGTTAATCAGTCAATCCACCATGTACCGAGTTCTCATTACCGACGATTTGTCCAAATCCGCACTGGCTGTGTTGCAGCAGACCCCTGGCATCGAAGTCGATGTCCGCAGCGGAAAGCATACTCCTGAACAGGTTCGAGAATACCTGAAGGATGCTGACGGGATCATCATCCGAAGCGCCACGCGTCTGACTCCGGAAGTCCTGAAAGATCAGCCTCGCCTGAAGGTGATCGTTCGAGCTGGTGTCGGCGTCGACAACATCGATCTTCCTGCCGCCACGCGCGAGGGGATCGTGGTGATGAACACCCCGGCCGGCAATACCACGTCGACGGCTGAGCAGGCGATGGCCTTGCTGCTTTCGATGGCTCGCAATATTGCTCCCGCCTGTGCCTCCATGAAGGCCGGAAAGTGGGACAAGAAAAGCTTCACGGGAACTCAACTGGCCGGCAAATCCATCGCCGTGATCGGCCTGGGTCGAATCGGTCTGACGGTCGCACGCCGTTGCCTGGCGTTCGAAATGAAGGTCCTTGGCTACGATCCTTTCCTGTCGGAAGAGCGAGCCAAGAACGAAGGGATTGAGCTGTATCGCGACATTGATGATCTGGTCGGCAAGTGCGACTTCCTGACCGTTCACACACCGATGACTCCGGAAACCGAAGGCCTGATCAACGCCGAGCGGATTTCCCGCATGAAAAAGGGCGTGCGTCTGATCAACGGGGCTCGCGGTGGGATTATTGATGAAGCGGCCCTGCTGGCCGCGTTGCAGTCGGGTCACGTTGCCGCTGCCGCACTGGATGTGTTTGTCGAAGAGCCTCCGAAGGACTGGACGCTGGTTCAGCATCCGAGTGTCCTGGCGACGCCACATCTGGGGGCTTCGACCGAAGAAGCTCAGGAAATGGTGTCACTCGAAGCGGCAGAAATCATTTCGGGATTCCTCGTCCGAAACGAAGTGCGCCATGCGATGAACATGGTGCCGATCTCGTCGTCGGAAATGGCGGTCATCCAGCCATATCTGGACCTGGGACGCCGACTGGGGCTGTTGCTGGCTCAACTCAACAAGGGTGGCGGGGTTCGCAAGGCGACGTTGAACTTCCGGGGTGAAGCGGCCCTGATGAAGACGCAACTGATCGCCAGTGCATTTGCCTCGGGTCTGCTATCAAATGCGATGGCGGATGACGTCAACATCGTCAACGCTGACCTGCTCGCCAAAGAACGCGGGATCGAGATTAAAGAAGAGATGTCGAACGAAACCGGCGACTTCTCGACACTCGTTTCTGCGACGATCATCACCGATAACGGCGAAATCACTGCAGCAGGAACAATCTTCGGAAAGCAGTTCCTGCGACTGGTTCGTCTGGATCAGTTCCATCTGGATGCCTACCTCGATGGCTTGTTGCTGCTGTATCGACATATCGACCGTCCAGGTGTGATCGGTTACATCGGCACTGCATGCGGCGAGCACAATGTGAACATCGCCCATATGGCTCTGGGTCGCGAACGGAACGAACCGGGTGGTGATGCAATCGCCGTGCTGAACCTCGATAACGAACCTGATGCAGCGACGCTGGTGGAAGTTGGCAAGCATCCGTCAGTGACCGGGGTGGAACTGGTCAAGCTGCCGAAAGCAGGCGAACCTCTTCCGTGGCTTGTCTGCCGTTAAAACTGATTCGCATGCCCGGTGAGGGTCTGACCCCTATTGCAACGGGCTGCTAACTCTCCTGGCGGGAATCATGAGTGGATTGCTGGCAGGCGTGGATCTGGGTGGCACATCGATCAAGGTGGGCTTGGCAAACGAAGCGGGTGAGATCCTCGCGCGAGGATCGATTCCCACCGAGTCGTATGCCGGGCCGCTCGATGTGATTGAGCGGATCGCTCATTTCGTCAGTCGGCTGGCTGAGGAAGCGGGACAAGGCCCGTTGCTGGGACTCGGAATGGGAACTCCCGGGTTGGTAGATGTCGCCACCGGTACAACGCGATTTCTGCCAAACATGCCAACTCAATGGCGCGATGTTCCCGTGGCAGCCATCCTTGGTGAACGACTTGGCTGTCCAGTAAGACTGCTCAATGATGTTCGTACTGCATTGCTGGGTGAGCTTCGATTCGGCCATGGCAAAGATCATCCGCGAATGACGATGGCGTTCTTTGCGATTGGCACCGGAGTGGGAGGTGCAGTCGCGATTGATGGGCAGTTGCGTCTTGGTCCCCTGGGGGCGGCTGGAGAGTTGGGACATCAGACGATTATTACCGACGGGCCAAGATGCGGATGCGGGAATCGAGGTTGTCTTGAAGCTTTAGCGAGCGGTCCGGCGATCACGGCCGAAGGGGTCCGGCTGATGCTCGCAGGCCTGGCTCCGCAGCTTCATCAACACGTCGAAGGGAACATCGAGCAGGTCTCACCCCGCGCCATGCTGGTTGCGGCAGAAGCGGGAGATCATCGCGTACGTGAAGCCTTGATCCGGGCTTGCCAGTACCTCGGTATCGCAGCCGCGAACGTCGTTACGATTCTGCATCCCGAAATGATAGTCTTCGGAGGCGGAGTGTCAGAACTTGGCGAGATCCTGCTGAACGAAGTCCGTAGCGCCATCCGTGAAAGAGTCGGGATGTTCCCGACCGATGGTGTCCGTGTCGAACATTCTCTTGTGGGTGAAAATGCCGGCATTCTGGGAGCGATCGCTCTCGCTCAAACATCTCCATTTCATGTTGAAAATTGAAGTCGACTTCTGCCGTCGACTTGTCTCACATCAAGGAACGATCCGTGGACTACGCCTATTCCGATATTGCCAAGATGATCGACCATTCACTGCTCAATCCAACGCTGACGGCAGCGGATCTTGAAGCGGGTTGCAAGCTGGCCCTGGCCTATGACGTCGCCAGCGTTTGCATCCTGCCGTACGCACTCAAGCGGTGTGCTGACATGCTGCGTGGCGGTACTGTCAGGCCGAGTACGACGATCGGCTTTCCACATGGCGGACATACGACTGCAATCAAGAAAGCGGAAGCCGAACGGGCCATCGCCGATGGTTGCGAAGAACTCGACATGGTGGTCAACATCAGCCAGGTTCTGAGTGGCAACTGGGATTACGTGAGAGATGACGTCAAGGCAGTCATCGATGTGGCACATGCTGCTGGCCAGAAGGTGAAGGTCATTTTTGAGAACTGTTATCTGAAGGATGACCACAAGATCCGCCTCTGCCAGATCTGTTCCGATCTGAAAGCGGACTGGGTGAAGACTTCAACCGGATATGGAACGGGTGGGGCGACCCATGAAGACCTGAAGCTGATGCGACAACATTCAGCGGTGGTGGTTCAGGTCAAAGCCGCCGGAGGGGTTCGAGACCTGGATGGTTTGCTCGCCGTTCGCGAATTAGGCGTCACTCGATGTGGAGCCAGCCGCACGAAAGACATCCTTGACGAATGCCGACGACGTCTCAATCTTTCGCCGATTACGGCGACCGCTGGCGTGGTTGCTGGCTATTGATGAGAGCGATTTTGTGTGAGCCGACAGCCCGAGAAAATGGCCGCTAGCGAGCGCGTATCTGCTGATGAGTCAATTGTGGTCAGGGAGTGACACGCATCCAGCGCTGCACTCCCCCCTTCGTGGTCTCCGTGTGTTTCGTGGTCAACAGATTCTTGAGAAGGACGAGTGATCTACCACGAAGCACACGAAGACCACGAAGGAGGACTTCGACAATCGAGTAGTCGAACATGCCATCGAGATTCACCGCGCGCCCTGGTCAGAAGCTGCAGTATAATGCCCACTTGACGCCACACTTAAATGGGATGCGCACTAGCGATTGTCGACCACGACTTCGAACTCACTGGCATTCGCTGTATTCACGAAACCTCGGTGCAACAGCCATGTCGAGGTGATGGGATCTGCCTGCTTGAAGCGGCAGTCCATTGCTGAGGCGCCCCATGATCGCGCAATGTCATTACACGCGTGAAGCAAATGACTTCCCAGACCAAAGCTGCGATTGTCTTCGAACACGAAAATGTCGATGGCCGCTCGGAACGTGAAAGATTCCCTTTCTGACTTGAAGGCGTTCTTTTGAAGGCACGCGGTACCGAGCCAGTTTCCCCAATGATCCCGGGCAATCAGCAGCATTTCTCGATCGTAGTCGAGATAGCAACCCCGTTCGGCAAATCGAGTGAAATCGGTCCACCAGGTCGTTGCTGAATTCTCAAGCCACTGGCGAGTTCCCGGTCGCTTGACCCACGCCGAGAAACCCGCCTCATCCCCGGGATGGGCTGGTCGAATCGAAACCTCGGCCCCGTTGCGAAGTGTGATATTGGATCGCCAGTCCGTCGGATACGGACAGATTGCAATTGCTCCGAAATTGTCAGGGTCACCCGAAGAAACGACGCGGGCATCAAGGGCCACAACTTCGTCTGCGGTCACCAGCAACGGATTGATTTCAGCCGTGGCGATTTCTGGAAACTCTTCGACGAGTTCAATAAACCTGCCGACGACGTCGCGCAATTGAGGCAGGTTGACACCCGGGCGTCCGCGATAGCCTTCAAGCAGCGGATACAATCGCAATGATCGCAACATGGAATCAATTCGATGATCGTCCATCGGTGGCAGTTCAAGGACTGAATCCCGCTGCAATTCTGTTGTCACTCCACCCGCACCCAACAGGATCACGGGGCCAAATCGAGGATCGCGAG
Organism: uncultured Schlesneria sp.; assembly: GCA_963977965.1. Lineage (GTDB taxonomy): Bacteria > Planctomycetota > Planctomycetia > Planctomycetales > Planctomycetaceae > Schlesneria. The sequence goes on along the minus strand of CAXBSB010000071.1, from coordinate 2,660 downwards.
TCATCCCCAACAGGATCTCGACACCTCGCGCCGCGGAAATCATTCGTTGAATGGCAACGCCTTCAATCCGGGCCTCGGGAAAGCGACTGTTCACCGTCGCCAGCATCTGTTCATAACCTGATCGAACCGCCGCAGAATTCGCCAGATTCAACATCACGCCGCCGGCGTCGGTCTTGTGCGAAATGTCGGGGGACAGAATCTTGAGTACGACGGGATACTTCATCCCGTCAGCAATCTGGACTGCTTCTTCGGCTGAATGAGCGACGACAGTACTGACGATCGGAATTCCAAATGAAGCCAATAGCTTCTTGGATTGAACCTCGCCGAGCAGTCCCTTCGATTCCTTCAATTGCTGATGCCAAGTCGCTCGATCGGATTCTAACAGCCCGTGGTAAAAGGGGTCAGACCCTTTGGAGGGCAGTCGATTTGACGTGGAAGCCATATGTCCGGAGAGGGTCAGACCCCTTTTACCACTGGCCTCCAGGGTCGGTTGTGGCTCGGTAATCCTCGTGACAGGCACGGTAGTGGGAAGATAGATCATGGCCGATTCTCGCAATCGACCGCTTGAGGCAAGATGTGACAACGCATCGACCGCCTCTTCCGGAAAGTCGTAGACGGGGATCCCAGCCCGCTTCAAACGAAGCCGTCCCGTTTCCACGGCTGGACCGCCGATCCATGATGCGACAATCGGCTTCTGTGAATTCTGCTTCGCCTGTACGACCACTTCCGCAATCAAATCGGGCTCGGTCATCGTCTGCGGCGTCAAAATCACCAGCACTGAGTCGACGCCGGGGTCTTTCAATGAGGCCTCGATCGCAGCGCGATAGCGATCAGCCGTCGCGTCCCCGAGAACATCCAGCGGATTTCCATGTGACCAGCAAGTGGGAAGCAATTGATTGAGCGACTCAATGGTCGCGGGATCGAGTTTCGCGAGCCTGCCCCGTCGAGCCAGCCAGGCATCACAGGCCATCACACCTGGTCCTCCTGCGTTGGTGACAATCGCCAATCGGTCGCCTGAGGAATGACTTTGGCCGACCAGCAATCGTGCACAATCGAAGAGTTCTTCAATCGAATCAACGCGTTCGATCCCCGCTCGTTTGAAAGCCGAATTGTAAACGTCATCCCGGCTGGCGATTGCCCCCGTGTGCGATGCTGCGGCCTGAGATGATTCTGCAAATCGTCCAGATTTATAGGCGAGAACCGGCTTCCTGCGAGTACACGCTCGCGCCGCCGCCATGAAATGACGCGGATCATCGAGCCCTTCGATGTAGAGCAACAGCGCCTGAGTTTCATCGTCAGCCGCAAAGTAATCGATCAGGTCTCCCATGCCGACATCCAGCATGTTGCCGGTGGAGACACAGGCCGAGAATCCCACTTTTCGTTCAACAGACCAATCGAGGATTCCTGTGACGAGAGCCCCCGATTGTGACAGGAAGGCCAGACCACCCGGCAAGGCCATCACGGGTGAGAAGCTGGCATTCAGACCATTGGCAGGACGAAGGGCTCCCAGGCAATTGGGGCCGACCATGCGCAGGTTTGGAAACTCGCTACGAACAGATCTCAGTTCATCTTCGATCAGTCGACCTGCAGGGCCTGCTTCTCGGAAGCCCGCTGAAATGACGATCATGCCGCGACCGCCAAGTTCACCAAACTCGCGTGCCAACCCCGGAACAGTTGGAGCGGGTGTGCAGACCACGACCAGATCGGGGACGACGGGGAGTGACGCCAGCGAGGGGAATGTGCTAACACCAGCAACCACGGGATGCTTGCGATTCACCGCGAACAGGCGATCTCGAAAAGGAGAGTTTCGCAGATTCTGAAAGACGGCGCCGCCGACTGAATGTGGCTGGTCACTGGCCCCGACAACGGCAATGGTCGTCGGATCAAAAATCGAGTCCAGGCTGCGACGTATCATTTGAGATCATTTTGCAACTGACAAGTGGATCGGAATCCGGGAAGGGGCGAAGTGCCCGACGTTCCAGTTCGAAAAGTCTTATTCAAATGTGTCAGGGCGGCGGATCATTTCTTCGGTCACGACGTAGCGGTGCTGGTTATCGACGACGATCACATCGCCGATGGCCAGTTTTCGGCGTCGTCGCGTTTCCAGGTCACCATTCACCGTGACATACCCTTCCTGGATCGCGATTTTAGCCTGGCCGCCTGTCCCGACCAGCCCTGTGATCTTTAAGAATTGGTCCAACGTAATCGGCGCCTGATCCTGATTCGAATCTGTCACAACGTCACTTTCCAGCAAATCTGTGAAAACGGTCCCTGGCCATTCGACTCGACGGACCGGCATTTCGCCCGTCACTGTTTCTCGCCGATCTGTTGCAGGCTATCTTAAGCAGTGGTGACATCACTTCCCACGCCATGTCTGGTTCCGACAGAAGAATTCTCATGTCTAACACTGATCGCAAATCGCAAGTGCAATATCTGGTCTTCGATATCGAGGCCATTGCGGATGGGGCACTTGTTTCAAAAGTCAGGTATCCGAAGGAGTCGTTGCTCCCCGCGGAAGCAATTGCACGCTATCGAAGTGAATTGCTGGCAGACACCGGCAAAGACGTTCTCCCTGTGACATACATGCTGCCGATTTCTGTCGCAGTTGCCAAAATTGATGCGGAATATCGACTGCTGGACCTGGTCGTTCTCGACGCCCC
>CAXBSB010000070.1:0-31746 GCA_963977965.1 uncultured Schlesneria sp. | reverse complement strand
TGGTCACTCGCGATGAACTCTCGCTGTGTTCCATTCCGAAGAGAGAAATCCCCGATGTTTCGTTTGATACTCTCACGATTTCGCAGGTGGCATGTGAAGACTCTCAAACCTGCCGTTCCCGTCGTTTCTGAATCGATTCGAGTCGTTCTTGGCGATCTGAATCCCGATGTGGCACGCGCGATGTCGGAGGCATTCACGGATGTTGACGCAGTTGAAGTGGTCTGCGGAAATCTCCTTGATCTGACGTGTGATGCGATCGTGAGTCCTGCCAATAGCTTTGGCAACATGGGAGGAGGTATCGATAAGGCGATCGATGACTTTTACGAAGGTCAGGCACAATCTGCAGTCATGCTTGCGATTCGTGAACAATTCTACGGTGAATTACCTGTCGGCGTTGCGATGATCGTTGAGATGCACACGTCACGATGGCCATTTGTGATTGTGTCTCCAACGATGCGGATGCCGGGTAATATCGCAGGATCCATCAATGCATACCTCTCCATGCGTGCGGTGTTCGTCGCAATATTGAAACACAATCGTTCGAACGCTTCCAAAATCAAGAGCGTCGCTATCCCCGGGCTGGGAACTGGTGTTGGAGGATTGAACTACGCAGACGCGGCTTCTCAGATGCGAGCAGCGTACGACAATGTGATTGGTGGCAAGTGGCAGAACGTGGTGATCGCGGCCCAGGCTCCGTTCGCAATGCGGGGGCAATAAACAGTGGGCGTCACGGCGACGTATTGATCGCCACATTTCGAGCATGCGTTTCTTCGGCAGCGCTGGGGCGCATATAGAACGGGATCGACTTCCAGAAATCGAAATCATCCTGGCATGCTGCCGAGTCCTGATCTTGCAACATCTGAATTCCGAGTCGTGCCACAGACGATGCGATGGGGGTGACGATATCAGCACTCGTCAGGTACCGACCTGGAAATGCCGACACGTCGTATCTCAACAGACCCCGTCCGGCAATGATTTCATCTGAGCCACGTTTTGCCAGCCATTCTTCGGCTTCGAAGATCGCAACGGGATCCGTCAGACGCCATGTGTTACCGGTTCGACGGTATCGTCCTACGACAAGATCGCCTCGCTGGGCATCGTCTACGACCCAGAGATCCTGTACTTCAGGCGGACAATTCATAGCAACGGTCATGAATGTGTCGACGGCAACGAAGTGGCATCCCGTGGCGAATGCAAAGGTCTTGGCACATACCAGCCCAACTCGCAGTCCCGTAAAGCTTCCAGGTCCGCGGCTGACGGCAACTGCATCCACCTGTGATGGTGTCAGTTGGTGAGCTGCGAGGATCTCCTTGATTTCGAGGACCAGCGACTGGGCATGGCGCCGTCCTGGTTGATCCAGGGAACGGCATTCGACCGATTCGCCATTCCGGACAAGAGCAACACTTCCCGACAGGCCACTCGTTTCAATGCCCAGTACCGTCCGGCAGGACACGGCCGACACATCGTGCGGCGATTGAGGCTCATTCGACAAATACGAATTCCTTGACGTTGAAGAGTACGTGACACAGGTCAGCCCAGGCCTGAGGTGAAACATTGCGTTGCTGATCCGGGATTCCAAACCGGGCTCCCTGTGCCTCCAGAAACGCGATCGCTTCAGATTTTTCGGCTTCACTCGGGCGGCGGGAGAAAGCGGTCAGATACATGGCGTCAATCCGCTGTTCGACCGATTGGCCGGGATCCGCCAGCAGTCGTTCAGCCCATTTTCGAGCCATGTCGACCACGAACGGGTCGTTCATCAGGATCAGGGCTTGAGCCGGGACATTGGAATTTGTTCGTCGGCCGACTGTTGAAAATGGAGATGGCGTGTCGAAGGCGAGCATCATCGGTGACAGGAAATTGCGACGTACCGCGATGTAGATACTGCGACGGCCATTTCCATCAAGCGGCCCATTCACTCCAGGGCGTCCACGCCCTTCCATAAACGGAGTCAGGTGAATTGGCACACTCGGGCCGAATGGAGTGGGAACGAGACGTCCTGAAACCGCCAGCAGTGAATCGCGGATGACCTCGCCCTGCAATCGCTTGATCGGCATCCGGTGCCACAGCAAGTTGTCAGGGTCCTTTGTTTCTGCCGGTTCAGTCGGGTGGCTCGACATCTGATACGTTCGGCTGAGGATCAGCGACTTGATCAGTTTCTTGGTTGACCATCCCTGCTTGATAAATTGAGTCGCCAGGTGATCCAGCAGTTCTGGATGCGTCGGCGCCTGACCAAGAACTCCCATATTGTCGACTGACGGAACGATGCCTCGACCGAACAGGTGATGCCAGACACGATTCACAGCGACACGTGCCGCCAGCGGACTCTGAAGCATCTGCTGCGCCAGTTCCATGCGGCCACTCGTTTCCACCGGATTCGCCAGTTTGTTGCCGGTAATGGCTTCCAGAAAACGGCGAGCCACGGGATCACGTGGAGTATTCGAATTCCCGCGAATCAACAAGTTCTCATCCGTCCCATTACCATCGAGCATGGCGGGGGCGAGTTGTGATTCCCATTGAACGCCTTTTGCCAGGAGACTTTCTTCATTGCGAAGCGTGGAGCTCACTTTCTCCAGCATCTCGCGATCATTTTTGGCCAGAATCAGTCCTTGATGATCAAGGATCCAGTTGGCGAGTGCTGCATCAGATGCTGTTACGGGTCGTTGCCCTTGCCCTGATGACAAAATCGAAACTGCTGCCGCAAATTGATCTCGAAGTGCAACAGCTCGCTTTTCGTCAGTGTCAGCTGCTGCTGTCCATGGAGAATGGATCGAAAGGTCCGGCAGCTTCGGTGCGTCGTCACCTTGAACGATCATGGCGACGCAGCACGGATTATCGTCTGCAGGTGCAAACTCCACGTGCAATCGATGACCTTTATAAAGTTCCAGCCCGTGAGCAACCCAGTGCCATTGATCATCGGCGTGCTTGAATTCCCGCAGCAGCGCGCCATGAAGCGGTCCCGCAACAACCAGATGAGAATTCACGACGGCGTATGCTCGAACAGATCCGCGAACCAGGTACCACAATCGGCCTGAATTCATCGAGAACTCTGGGGAGCGGACCATTCGACCGTGTCGATGCCATTCACCCATCCCGCCATGGTCGTCCTGAGTTCCCGGGGCAAGCTTCTGATCCTTCCAGAACAGATCTCGTTCCCATCCACCCTGAGTTACAACTTGAGGGGCTCCGGTCTGTGCGAACAGCAGATCGCCTGTCTTCTTCGGTTGAGGTCCGAATGACACACCATCCTGAATCGTCGCTCCGGGCTGTGCGAGTCCAAAGTCGACAACCAATCCGGGGATCTCTGTTGGAGTCACGGGGACTTCAGGATTTGCCTCGGCTGGTTTCATGAATCCGTGAAGAGGATCACCTTTTTGCGTGGCGGCGAGAGCTACACACCATTCGCCCAGGATTTCTGGATTCAGCCCCTTCGTTTGGGCAACAGCTTCAACTTTCGACTTTGCCGTTGCTGCCAGTTCATGTTTAACCGGAGTGCGAACAGATTCGTCATTCGTGAAGACGATTTGGTCAACGAGAACGTGGCCCCAGCCGCCGCTCTCGGCATCAACGATCGAGATTCTCGCGGTCTTGCCTCGCAGATCACCAACCGACCAAAGTTCGCTTCTCAGAGATCCAGAGTTCTGGCCGGTTGCCGTTCGTACGACTTTTCCATCGACTTCCAGATTCATGCAGGTCTTGCCAGCGTGAGATCCACCGCCGATCAGGAAGCGGATTGCGGAATGTTGAATCGTGAATTCGGGCGAAGTCAATTTGCCTGTCTGAGCGTCGCGGGTTCCAGCATTGTTGGGGCCTTGTAGGGCGTTCCGGTGCGAATTGACCAGACGTTCTCCTTTAAAGGCCAGCAGCGGAGCTTCGTAAGCATTGTCACTCTTCCGTGGTGGACGGTCTCCAAATGCTGTTCCCTCCGTCTTCCAACCGTTCCACGTGTCTCCTTCGAAATCAGCGAAGACGACATCGGCAACCGGACCGGCTGGCTTCGCCTCTTCCGTTGTGATTCCGTCGTTGACCAGTTGCCGTGCAGCCAGCAGGTACTGGTCAAGTTTGCTGACGGTCGGGCCTGCACTTTTCGCAAGGCTGGCGTAAAACGTCTGCCGAGCGGTTTCGCGGGCTTTTTGAAGTTCGGCAGCGATCTGGCGATCCTGTTGTTCTGTTTCGAGTCGAACCTGCCGGTAGCTGCCGCTGATCAGATAGCCCGTCAGAGCGTAATAGTCGCGCTGTGAAATCGCATCGAACTTGTGGTCGTGACAACGGGCACAGCCCACTGTCAGTCCCAGGAACGTTTTGGACATCACATCCAGTCGGTTATCCATCCGGTCCGTCTCATCTTTTCGAATGTCGACGGGGGAATGGACTTCTTCACCGAGAAACCAGAAGCCTGTTCCCAGAACGGCTTCGTTGATCCGTGATGTTGGATTGCCGCCGTTCGAGGTGTCTCGCCAGCGCGGGGGCATCAGGTCGCCCGCAATATGTTCTGTCACAAATTTGTCGTAGGGAACATCTGCATTGAAAGCACGAATCACATAGTCGCGATACTGCCATGCATTGGGAATGATCGGTTCGAATTCATGTCCCCGTGTTTCGGCATAGCGAACCAGATCGAGCCAGTGTCGTGCCCAACGCTCGCCGAAATGAACCGAGTTGAGCAATCGATCGACGATTTGTTCCAGTGCCTGAGGTGAATTGTCATTCACGAACGCCGCGACTTCTTCGGGCGTCGGAGGCAGGCCGACGAGATCAAAATAGACGCGTCGCAGCAATGTATAACGTTCTGCCGCCGTTGCTGGCTTCAAGCCGTTCGATTCGAGCTTTGCGAGAATAAAGCGATCGACGGAAGTGATGGGCCACGCGGCGTCTTTGACCGCTGGAATCGCTGGGTCAGTAATCGGCTGCCAGCACCAGTGTTCCGATTTTCTCGCCACCAGATCGAATGGTTTGACGGTCCCACCCGTACTCGCTGCTTCCTTGGGCCAGGGGGCTCCAAGTTCAACCCATTTTTTCAAGATGGCAATTTCACCCGCGGGCAACTTCGACTTCGGCGGCATCTGATACAGATCGCCGTATTCGACGGCCGAAATCAACAGACTCTCTTTGAGTTTGCCAGGAACCACCGCGGCGCCAGTGTCGCCCCCTTTCAGCGTGGCCTGGCGTGTTTTCAGCGACAGCCCCCCCTTCGGTTCATCCTTGCCATTGCCGTGGCATTCCAGACAACGGTTCGAAAGAATAGGACGCACTTCTTTTTCGAAGAATTCGATCGCCGAATCCGGAAATACTGGATCAGCACCGGCTGCTGGTTTTGTTGCATCGTCTGCTGCAACAGCGAACGATGTGGCACTCAATACCAGGCAAATAACGATGTAATGGAAACCGGTCCATTGATGACTTATCCCACGCATCACCCGCTCCCGTGAAGTCGATCTTTAGCTGTACCACTGCATGAACAGTCGTTGATCCAATCGTACCCGATTTCCCGGTCCGTGAGCCACTGGTGCGATGAGAAATATTGATGGGTTGGATGCACCTGGGGAACCAAATGATTACGATTCTGTCTTGAGTTGTCTTCTGGATTGCATCTGCTTTCCTGCCATCAATTAAGAATCGTGATCATGTCTCAATCGTTTCCCGTCGAATGTCCACATTGCCATGCCAAGGGGGAGCTTGACGATCCCAAACTGGTTGGCCGCCCGCTGGCTTGTCCCGCGTGCCGCCAGGTGTTTGTGGTTTCCGTTGCTCCGGCTGCTGCAACGCCAGTGCAGCAGCCGATCAGTCCCGCTCCCGCCGCGCCTCAGGCTCCCGTTGTGCCTCAGGTGGTAGCTCCAACCGCTTTGCCTGTTCCGACGACAGCATCATCGGCTTCGACAGGTCGCCCTGGTCAATCGCGATCCCAAAAGAAGATTCCCAAGCTGTTGATCTGGAGTGGAGCTTCGGCGGCAGTACTTTTCGCACTGGTCATTTACATGATCGGGGAATCGTTCCGCGTTTCACATAAGAACCGCAAGGAATCGGTCGCCAAGAAAGAGACGCCACCTCGCAAGCGGCCTTCGAACGCGAAACCGACCATCGACGCTGGGGCGAAAACTCCCGAGATGACGGTTGCCGAAAACACCCCGGCCAAGAATCCCGAAACGAAGGTCGATCCCGTTGATCCCGTCAAGCCGACTCAGCCTGCCGAGTCGACGGAACCGAAAAAAGTCGCGGTCGATCCAGTGAAGCCGGAAAAGCCCTCCACCGAAAAGCCGGAGAATGAAAAGCCAAAGCCGGTGGAGCCAGCACCTCCGACAATCGCCAATACCAAATATGTTGCTCCGATTCTGTTTGATGATGACAATTCCGAAAACGGTGAGAATGTTCCCAGGGAAGTCCGTTCGAAACTCGATTCCCTCTACGGTCCGCAGTCCGTGCCAGCCATGTTGGAATTCCTGAAACATCCTCATGCGGGCGTGCGAGAACGAGCTGTTTCTTCTCTCAGTTATCAGGACTCATCGATCCCCGGCGCGCAAGAGCCTTTACTAAAACTGTTGCAGGACCGCGTTTCGCGCATTCGATCGACCGCGGCCAATGCGCTGAAGAAACATACCTCGGAACCTGCGGCCGTGATTGAGATGCTGGGGTTTGTGGTGTCAAAAGATCCTGTCCGCGATGTTCGGACGGCTGCGGTGGGCACACTTCGCGAATTGGTGGCAAAAGATCCCGAAAATGCTGCCGCTGCGGCTGCCGTGTTGATTCCTGCATTCCTCGCTGCCCGCGAAGAAGACATGTCCTATCTTGCGCCTGCTGTCGGTTCATTGGGAGACGCTGCTCAACCCGTGTTGCCATTGCTGGTGAAGTTACTGAAGAACGACGATTGCTCGTCTTATGCAGCTATGGCTTTGGCAGAGCTTGGACAAATTGAGCAATTGAAGCCGATCATCGAGAATTCAGAGAATCGAAGTTATTCGATCAAGACTCAGATTTCAGAAGGCTTCGGTCGGCAGAAAAAGATGACTCTGCCCATGCTTGAACTGATCAAGACGCTCGCCAGCGACAAGGAAGAGTATGTGCGGCGTGCGGCTGTCGCGGCATTGAAGACGTGCGAACCGAAACTGGCTGAGGCACTCCCTTTGCTCGAGGCAGCACAATCGGACTCCAGTTCCACGGTGCGAGAAGCGGCGGCTGAAGCGTTCGCGGCCTATGAAATTAATCCCGACCAGAAAGTTCGCGGACTTCTGAAGCAGATGTTGACTGCAAAACCCGATGCCTGGGAACGCAGTACGATTTCGAGCTCGATTCGCAAGATGAAAGCAGTGGGGCTAAAAAGTCTAATCGGACTGTTTGGTGACGAAAAGCTCCCCGCAGACATGCGCGATGCGGCCGTTGATGCCCTGGCGATCGAATACTGGGACTCTGAGTCCAAGGATGTCGAGAGCCTGGAAAAGTGCAAAGAAATGCTGAAGAACGCGGAACTTCCGCTGGGTGTACGCGTTGCTTCCGCGATCGTTCTGGCCAATTTCGACATCAGGTTGCCTCAGTCCGAACCGACGCTGATGGAAGCCGTCCGTTCGGATGCGCTCGGAGTCAAACTGCGCGAACGATCGGCAGGAATGCTGGATCGAAGCGACGGAAAGCTGGTGGCTTTCTTCAATGAACAAGCTCAAAAGCTGGAACAGCCATTGCCGGAAGATGCCAAAAAAGAAGTTCGAGAAGCTCACAACAGATTTCGTCAGACGATCCTGTCTCTGCTGGCAGGGGCTGCGAATTCCTATGATGAGAAAAACAAGTACCCAGAGATTATTCCCCGGTACTTGATCGCCATCGAAAAGGGCGATCACGAAGTCAAATCGACGGCTCTTTCCCTGCTGCGAACCGTGGCGGTTGAATCGCCGGAAGCGGTTGCAGCCGCTCGGTCGATGTTGAAGCATGAATCCACGGATGTTCGCCGTAGTGCTCTGAGTGCCCTTGGAAAGTTGAACAAGATTGCCAAAGAGGCGATTCCCGAAATCCGGGCGGCTCTGAAGGACGAGGACAATTACACGTCCTATACGGCCGCGGATGCAATTGGTGAATTCGGTCCAGCCGCTGTTGATGCTGTGCCAGACCTGCTGGAACTGTTGAAGGCCGATGAACGGCGTTCGAACTCAGCCGTACCGATGGCACTTGCCCGGATCGCACCGAAGGATGCGGCTGTCCAAACAGCGTTGGTCGGCCTGCTTGATCAGAAGAAAGTCCCCGATGGTGTGCTGGCTGCTCTGGAGCAGATGAAGACGAAAATTCCCGGCGTTGTGCCGCCACTCCTGAAGCGGTTGCCTGGCGCTGATCGCAGTGAAAGTCAGGTGATCTTCATGATCCTGGCCAAACAGGAAGAAGATGCCAAACCGGCGATTCCAGCGATGATTCGAGTCCTTTCAGAAGCAGACAGTTGGACGCAAGGCAACGCGATCGTTGCAATTTGTCAGCTCAAGCAACATGCCGTCGAAGCTCTTCCAGAAATCGTCAAGCTGGCAGGAAGCGATGACGAACATGTGCAATCGTCGGCAATTCGTGGACTGCAGATCATGGGGCCCGCGGCAAAGAGTGTGATCCCTGATCTCGAAAAGATCGGTGCGGCATCGCGGTCACAATCGGTCAAGTACAACATTCGAGAAACTATCAAAAGGTTGAATGCAGATCCGAATGATGTCGACGGGGAACTCATCACCGCATTGACGGAAGCGAGAAGTTTCGATGCGGCCGTCAATGCTCTTCCCGAAGATCCTGGTGTGGCGGTTCAGGCACTTGGTCGGATCTGTGCAAACGCAGACGAGAGTGTCGGCCAGAGGGCCTGGGCGATACTGGCGACGCTGTCCAAAAAGGGGGCGACGAAACAGGAACTCGCCAAGCTGCTGGACGGGAACGATGTGAAGAATGCCGCACTGGCATCTGTCCTGCTGCACCGGTTGCCTGCCAAGGCCGATCGTGAGGAACTTGTGACGCAGTTAATCCCGTGGCTGAAAATTGAAATGTCGCGCTGGACCGCGATGCAATTGATCAGCCAGACAGGCGAAGCCGGCGCGAAAAAGTTTGCAGAAGCAATGGTCAGCCCGGACTTTCCAGCAAACTGCCGCGAACTTGTGCAATCCGTTTCGCACCGATTCGCACGGCGGCTGGTGACGCCTCTGCGTGAATTGAAAAAATCTGATCGTCCTGAAGTCTCACAGATTGCGACCGTATCGCTGGGCACCTTGCACCCGCAGGAACCAGGGTTATTGCCTGAACTGGTCGCAATTATGGGGAGTCCCAATATCGAATTGCGCCGTCAGGCAATCCATGGCATCGCCAGGATGTCGGAGGATGGTATCGACGTGTCATCGGCTATGCCTGGCCTGATGAAATTGATTGTCACTCTTCCTGACGATGCTTCGGAAATGTCGTACGAAGCTGTCCACACCGTTCAGACAATTGGTATTTCGGCAGACCAGTTGCCGGAGCTTCGCAAGATGCTGCGAACAGCAATTGAGGACAGCGAGGACTCCGACGAAGCCGAGCTCTACTACGCGTATGGTGGTAATGCCGTACGCCTGTTGAGCCGTCTGGGACCTGCAGCGGCCGAAGCGTTACCCGATATCAAGGCCTTCTTGTTGCGGGTTGGCGACCGTGGATACGCGTATTCCATCGGCAATATCGGGGAGCCAGCCGCCGTGATGCTGAGCGAAATTGTCAAAGATACGGAAGTTCCTGCGGACAAACGTGCCGCATTCGTTCGTGATCTGGCTGGCATGAAAGACGATTTCGCTTTGGCATCGCAAACGCTGAAAGACCTCTGCGCAGATGAGAATCTAAAGGTTCGCACAACAGCGGCGGTTGCCTTGGGGTATGAAGGAGAAAATCTGGAAGTAACGCTGAAGGTTCTGCGTGAGGCGCTGAAGTCCGATGAAGCGAGTGTCTCGCAGCTTGCCATTCAATACCTGGGACAGATCGGAGAACCTGCGTCTCCAGCGTTACCGGAGATTATGAAACTTGCGGAAAGCTCGAAGGATTGGCAGCAGGCTCAGATTGCCCATGTTCTTTTCAAGATCGCGCCCACGAAGCCTGAAGTTCAGGAAGTCATCATTCAAAGCGTGAAATCTTCAATACCGTTTGAGTCGTCCGAGTTGTCCGAACACGGTGAATCATTGATCCCCCGGTTGACGAAGGCTGTTCAGGAGGAGAATGATCCGATTCGAAGTCAAGCTGCAGAAATGCTCGGAAGCTTTGAAGCAAAAGCAAGTTCAGCAGTACCCGCATTGCAGGCGTTGATGGCCAGTGACAAGGGTGATGCGGGACTGGCCGCCACGATCTCACTGGCACGCATCGCTCCCGATACTCCCGATCTTATGCCGCGCCTGGCAGCGGCGTATGACAACCCAAAGTCGAAGTACAAGGTTGCCGAAGGCCTGATTGCACTCGGTCCCCGAAGCGTTTCCATGTTGCCAAAACTGATGGAAGAGATTGAAGGTGGCTCGGAACAGGGATACGTCTACAAGATTATTGGCAAGCTCGGTCCTGCGGCAAAACCTGCGATTCCTCTGTTGATGCAGAATCTGTCAGATCCCCTGCGAGGGTATGCCATCGCAGAAGCACTTGGAAACCTCGACAAAGATGCTGCTGATGTGGTCCCTGAACTGATCGCCATGTGGCGCCGCGGCGAAAGCACCGATGTGGTCTTTATCGCATTCACAAAGATGAAACAGACCGCTCCAACAATCGTAAATCTGCTGGTCGAAGACCTGAAGAATGAAGAAACGCGACTGGAAGCTTTGGATTTGCTGGCATCATTCGGGGCTTCCGCAGAACCAGCTTTTCCACAATTGCTGGAATTTGCCAAATCCGACAATGCCGAGCTACGCATGGAAGCATTTCAGGCGATGTGTCAATTAGAGTCGCATGCCGCTGAATCGGTTCCAGTGCTTGCTTCAGCACTCAAGGATGAAAATCGTCGAGTTGTGATTCGTGCCGCTCAAGCTCTTGCGCGATTGTCGAAACATGCAGGGCCAGCAATGCCGCAGATCCTGGCCGGTTTAGAGCGCGACCTGTTGGTTCGCAACGCGTTATTATCGCTCGTGGAAGAGATGGGGCCTGCTGCAGTCGATGCGATGCCCCTCCTGGAAAAATTGTCCAAGAGCGATGACTACTTTGAACGCGTCTCAGCGCGTGACGCGATCAAATCGGTGCAGGGGAAGAAGCGTCGAAACAGAGATCTGAAAGACTGATTTGCGATTCAGCACATCGGGTTCGTCCGTAAAATCGACACGATCGGCATGGACGAACCCGGGTTTATTCGACTTTGGACGAAGTGGTTCGCAGGCCAATGCGAACCACTTCCGTCTTCCAGTGTCATGCACTGGAATCCCCTTCGACGTCCTCTGCAGAGAAATCTGCAGGAAAACCTGCTGGTTTTCGCTGAGAAACCATGGGCTGGTCTGCGGGGCGCGCCTCCGCGTCGCGTCAGAACATGGGTGATACGATGCGGTTTGATGCCCGCCGGACGCCGTACTTATGCTGGATGCGCTCTAGGTCGACGTGTTACACTCGCGGTGTGCTCTGTCTTTTCACACGCTTTGTTTCAGGAATGATACGCTCAAATGGATAATGAACTTCGCGAACAGGCTCGCAGTCTCATCGCTCGGATCCTCCAGCTCCGAGACTCTCTTTGACTGGGCTGGCAAAACAAAGCGGTTGGAAGAAATCAACGCCTGCATGGGAGCTCCCGGCTTCTGGGATAATCAGGAATCCGCTCAGTCGACAATGAATCAGTTGAAGCAGATCAACGCGGCGTTGAAACCGCTGCAGGAATTGCTGACGGGTTCCGACGATCTGGGGGTCATGCTGGAGTTTGCTGACGAAGCTGGCGGCGAAGAAATGGTGGGCGAAATCCAGCAGACAGTCGCTTCGCTCTCGGAAAAGTTTTCTGAAGTCGAATTGCAGGCGATGTTGTCCGCGCCCGAAGATGCAAGTTCTGCATACATTGCAGTGCAATCTGGCGAAGGTGGGACGGATGCTCAAGACTTCGCCGAAATGCTGCTGAGAATGTATCAGCGATGGGCTGAACGACGCGGCTTCTCGACGGAACTGCTGGAAACGTCTCCGGCGGAAGAAGCGGGTATTCACTCGGCAACGCTGGCCATTCGAGGGCCTTATGTCTACGGACTGCTGAAGGGCGAAACCGGAAACCATCGTTTGATTCGAATGAGTCCGTTTGATGCGGCACATCGGCGTCAGACATCGTTTGCGGCGGTCGACGTCACGCCAGAACTGGATGACAGCTATTCGGTCGAAATCAACTGGGACGAGGACGTTCGCGAGGATATCTTCCGGTCGGGTGGAGCAGGGGGACAGAAGGTCAACAAAACCGACTCCGCCATCCGCCTGACGCACCTGGCAACGAATACCGTGGTCCAGTGTCAGAACGAGCGCAGTCAGCATCA
This sequence comes from uncultured Schlesneria sp., assembly GCA_963977965.1. Classification (GTDB taxonomy): domain Bacteria; phylum Planctomycetota; class Planctomycetia; order Planctomycetales; family Planctomycetaceae; genus Schlesneria. Next base: position 19,312 of record CAXBSB010000070.1, on the reverse strand, counting down.
GAACCGGGCTCTTGCCCGTAAGATGATGATCGCCAAGTTGTACCAGATAGAAATGGATCGACGAGAAAACGAACTGGCCGCCAAGCGTGGTCAGAAATCTCGTATCGGATTTGGTGGAGGTACGATTCGCAGTTACGTGCTCCATCCGGAATCTTACTGCAAGGATAACCGGTCTGAATACAAGACATCGCATCCAGAATCGGCACTCGATGGAGATCTGGACCCCTGGATCGATGCCTATTTGAGATGGGCGATGACTCAGTCGAAGTCCTGACAGAAATTCCTTTGCAGAGAAATCACTGAATGAACCCGGCGATTTGCGTTGCGATTCGCCTGTTTCATTTCAGTTCGGTACTTCGGACGATGAATTGGTGTCTGAATGAGCGATTCTGACGTTGTCTCGGTTTTCGATGCTGTCGGTGAAGCAGGATTGCGAGGGCTGGTGGCGGCGTTCTATCGGCAAATCCCTACGGATGATCTGCTGGGACCGATGTATCCACCGACGGATTTGAAAGAGGCCGAACGACGGTTGGCTGATTTTCTCATCTATCGATTTGGAGGCCCCGAGACCTATCTTCACGAACGTGGTCATCCCAAACTACGCATGCGCCACATGCCATTTTCCATCAATCGTGCTGCTCGAGATCGCTGGGTCACGCTGATGGATGCGGCCATTGTGGAAGTCAATTTACCGAAACCCGTGGTCGAGGTGATCAAGCCTTTCCTGCACGATTCAGCAACTTTTCTGATCAATAGACCGGATTAAGTCATGCCTCAACACATTCGCCTGACGAGCGTTTCAGAGATTCCTGTCGGAACAGGTCGCGAGTTTGTTGCTTCCGGCCGGATTATCGCCTTGTTTCATCTGGAAGAGGGATTTCGAGCACTGGATGGAATCTGCCCGCACGCAGGTGGTCCGCTGGCTCAAGGTGCCCTGCGAAACAATGTGGTGACGTGTCCGTGGCATGGATGGCAATTCGACGTGAATACGGGCCGACATTGCCTGAATGCCCATCTCTGCCAGACGTCGTTCCCGGTGACCGTTGAAGGGACTGATGTCTTCGTCGATCTTCCCGAATAACAGCGTCTTTCGGAATCGAGATTCCTGTGCCAACCTGTTGGCCAGACTCGCTTGAATCTGCGGTCTGTTACGGGAAGTTTGTGTTCTTGTTGGTTGTGATCTTCGTGGACGCTGTCGTCAGCGTATCTGTGCCGGTGCCCCCGTCGATTGCTGATGTTCCAATCGTGCAATAAGAAAGCGATGCCGAATCGTTTCCTGTCCCCAGTGCCAGGGTAAGTGTTGAGATCGCAAGCCCCGTCAGTGAAATGGAATCGTTCCCGTCGGCAAGATTCCCCGTGACAACCACGTTGCCGGAGACACTCGAAATGGTGGCAGATGCCGCTGGCGCTCCTGCGGTTCCGGAGTTCGTTGAAAACGTGAGCAGCGTCGGGCTTTTGGCCTGCAGCGTCATGGTTGAGCCACTCAGAGAGATCGATATCGAATTCGCATTTGCGTCACCGGTGAGAGTCAATGTTTTCGTTGACGTGTTGTAATTGACCTTCACGATGTTTGATGGAGCGAACAGTTTTGCGATAGCCGTTCCATTGGGAGCACCAAGTCCAGTGCAGGGATCTGGTCCTGTAGCGGCACTGTATGCACCGTTGGAGCCCTTCAAGATGTCTGTAAATGCGGTCTTGTTCTGCCAGAGCAGCGGTGTCACGAAACCGAGTTTGCTTCCTGCCGCAGCGAAGAATCCTGAATAAAACGGCGCTACCAGACTCGTTCCACCGATCTGCATGACCTGGCCCCCAACCACAACATTCACGCCGGTGTAGGGATCTGCGACCGCTGCGATATCGGGAACCATCCGTCCCAGTCCTGCCGGGGCTTGGGGAGCACCGACTTGAAAGCTTTGCACCGGAAAGACCCTTGAAAATCCACCACCAGTTCCCCAGTCGGTTGCCACGCCATCTCCCCAGACGACCTCAGACGTCGTGGTTTTCGATGTCCCACCACAGGCGATGATGTGCGGACAGGCCGACGGAAGGTCAACGTTGGTTCCTGATGTACCGTCACTCGAACTGTTGTCACCTGATGCTGCGAGAATCACCAGGCCGCTGGCTGCTGCGGACTGGGCGGCGGATTCCACAGATTGAGCGTATCCCGGAGCCTGAGTCTGCCATGCACTTTCGTTGGCACCCCAACTGATCGAAAGGACGCTGCAGTTTGCGGAAACCGCAGCTTTGAATGTGTTTACGAAGTCCCCACCGGAAAAGAAGACCTTGATCGTTGGCATCTTCCCGGTGCAGTAATAGTAGGAAGCCGCAGCCGCCTGGATATCCAGTGCCACTTCGGCATCGGCATTCGGATCGACGCCTGGGTTGTTCTGAGTCCCATCGATAGACACGTTCGTCACGGTAATCTTGGGCAAACCGTTGAGCGAAGAGAATTGGTCGAGGTCGGACTGTCGCCATCCCCCACCAAACTCAAGGATTCCGATCACACCATTTCCGGTCAGATTTGTCGGAAAGTTGTAGGCCTTGCAGAGATTTGCAACTGTCCACGACGTCGAGGCTTGAGGTGCAAGTCGATGCTTGGGGATGACAACGTAGGGATGCGTCTTCGGACGAGCCTCTCCCGCCACGAGGCTGCCATTCAGGACCAAACTCGCCACGGCCGCAATCAGCATTATGCGTTTCATCGACAACCCTGTTCTTTGGAAACACTGTCGAGATGCGAGGATCGGAAACCTTTCCGTAAAGTCCTTGCATCTCCCCCGTGCAACCTAGAATTGCGAATTCTCGATGGCAAATTTGTTTCCCGGAGAACGGAATAGAATCGTCGGATCGGAAACGAATAGACCGGCGTGTTGCTTTCTCGAATCACAAAAACAAGGTGTTTGAATCGAAAAGCACACGATGTTCGCTCGAATTCTGTGATCACGCCATCTGTCAGCGTCTTTCCATTCGTCAGCATATCTCTGCAGCACGAAGTCCCCGCAGAACCGGCGTTTCCAGAGATTTCTTACGACCCGGAATCGCGATCTTTCGCGGGATAAATCAGGTTTTGGCGGAACTCTGGCGGCAATGGGGTTGAGATCGCTATCATTTCTATCGCACTCATCGACCATCAATTCTGTCTGATGATTTTCAGGATTCCAGTTTTCTCGTTTTAGCACTTGCAGGGGTGAGATATGGGCGGCGGAGGCAGCGCACCGACATCATTGGCCAAGTCCACCATCCGGCTGGGAACAGCAATCCGGAACGACTTGCCAATCAACAAACTTTTCCGGGCAATGATTGAAATCAACGGCTCTGACTTGCACCTGCAAGTGAACAAGCCCGCCATTCTGCGCGTGAAAGGATCCCTGAAAGAACTCGACATGCCCGCCATCAGCGAAGAGCAGATGAAGGAATGGTGCATGCCGATGATGGATGAACGTAACACCGAAATCTTCTTCCTGACCGGTGGTGCAGACTATGCCCACGTCGTCGAACACAAGGGCGAGCTTTGGCGTTTCCGTGTGAACCTGTTCATTCAGACCGGTAAGATGGGGATGGTTTCACGTAAGATCGAACGAACGATTCCCAACTTCGAAGGGCTGTACCTGCCCCCGATTATGGAAGAGCTGTGCAAATACGATCAGGGGATGGTGCTGCTGGCAGGTGTGACCGGTTCCGGAAAGTCGACGACCATCGCATCCATGCTCGACTGGATTAACCACAACTACTCCAAGCACATTCTGACGATCGAAGACCCAGTCGAATTCGTGTACCAGACTGACAAATCGCTGATCAATCAGCGTGAAATCGGGCCCGACGTGTCTGACTTCCATACGGCAATGAAACACGCCGTGCGTCAAGACCCCGACATCATGCTGGTGGGTGAAATGCGTGACCGCGAAACATTCGAAACCGCCATGCACGCTGCTGAAACAGGGCACCTGGTTTACGGGACGATCCACGCATCGTCTGCCCCGTCAACGATCGGTCGTATTCTCGACTTGTTCCCGCAGAGCATGCACAACGCCTTGCGATCTTCGATGGGCTTTAACATGAAAGCCATCGTGGCACAGAAGCTTCTGCCGACAATCATGGACAAGCCGAAGCGAGTTCCCATCTGCGAAATCATGATCTTCAACGGTGTGATCCGAAAACTGATTCTGGAACACACGGACGAAAAGCTTCCCGCCGCGATCCGAATCGGTAAGTCGGAAGGGATGCAGCAGTTCAATGACAGTCTGTATCACTTCATCACGAAGGAATTCGTCAGTCGTGCTGACGCCTTCGAAATCAGCCCCAACGTGGAAGAGTTGAAGATGATGCTGAAAGGGATCAACGTTAAGTCGTCTGGTATTCTGTAACAACATGACTTCACGTCATGTGATGCGGCATGTGTAATGACGGGCAGCGCTGAAGTGACCTTCGGCTCTGCTCGTTTTTCCTACCGGAATACCTGAATTCGTAGCATTCTGCAGTCGAACGGTCAGCTACCTTCATTGAGAACCCCGCCATGTCGCAATTGCAGTTTTTCGTACGAGTCGCCAGTTGCCTGATGGTTGCTGCCTTAGTGGCCCTCCCGGTCTTGGGTGAAGAAACGCCCGGCAAACCTGGTAACGGCAATGTCACGATCGGTCCCGACTATAAGATCGATCCCGATCTTACGGATAAGGGTAATCCGAAAGGAAAGGCATTCGAATTCACGATGAAGCTTGCGGACAGCAAGATTTTTCGTGGAGACGATTCGACTCTTGATCCCAAGAAGCCTGTTCGTAAGCAGCGGAAGATCTTTGTTTACGTTCCTGCGGCATATAAGGACGGAACGAAAGCTCCAATCCTGGTGACGTTCGATGGACCGAGTCACATGAAACTTGTACGCAATGCACTGGATAATCTCACGATTTCCAGGAACCCGGATCGCAAGCTGCCCGCTTTCATTGTGGTCGCGGTTGAGAATGGCGGCGACGATGGTAAAGGAAGCGAGCGAGGTCTCGAATACGATACGATGTCAGACCGGTTTGCCAGATTCATCAACGATGAAGTCCTTCCTGCTGTGTTGACGAATTCGGAGATCAAGGCCGCCTATCCCAACATTGCGTTCACCGATGATCCCTGGGGGAAGGCGACAATGGGATGCAGTTCGGGTGGTGCTGCGGCACTGACGATGGGATGGTTCCGCCCCGATCTGTTTCGTCGGCTGATTACCTATTCGGGAACTTTCGTCGACCAGCAGGATGACGATGCTCCTGAGGAAAAAGAGTATCCTCTGGGGGCCTGGGAATATCATTCGGGCAAGAAGCTCATCGAAACCAGCGAGAAGAAGCCTTTGCGGATTTTCACGCACGTTTCCGAATTCGACATCCGCGCGAAGGACCCGGAAGAAACCTATCACAACTGGGTGATGGCCAATGAACGGACTGCAGCAGCACTGAAGGCCAAGGGCTACGATTACCGTTACGTTTACAGCCGTAATACCAAGCACTGCGACGGAAAGGTGTTTGAACAGACGCTGGCCGATACGCTGGTCTGGATGTGGCAAGGCTACGAGGCGAAGTGAGTCGATGGCGATTTCCAGTTCGCGTCCAACTGAAGTGTGGCGTCCGGCGGGTATCCTACGGCAGCATCAAACCCATGTTCCGACGCGACACGAAAGTGCGACCCGCACTATGACTTCGCGGTGCGTTCCGCTGAACCCGTTTTCATCTGTTCGATGACGTTGACGCCCACGTTGTCGCTCCAGACTGCGATAAGCTTTTGGAAGGCCGAACCAGGACGCCCCGTTCCGACGGGGCGTTGATTGAAGTGCGTTACCGGCAGCAGGCAGTGCGGGGTCGACGTCAGAAACGCTTCAGCCGCACTCGACAAATCGGCGGGGGTTACCGTGGTGTAAATGAACTCGTAACCGAGCTTACTCGCCAGTTCGGCAACATAATTTCGACTGACCCCTTCCAGAACATGGGCTGCCGGAGTCAGGATGCGATTCCCTGCGACGATGCACAGATTTCCCGTCGCCGTTTCTGTCAAGTTGCCAGCTTCATCGGTCAGGATGGCCATCGCATGACTATCGATGTGACGCGCCTCGCGGCCTGCGAGATGCCAGTGGAGCCGGCTGCGATGCTTGATCCGTGGATCGATCACGTTGTCAGGAATCGATCGAGTCGAGACCGTCACCAGATGCAATCCAACATCGTAGTTTTCTGCCCACAGTTCGAAGGGCAAGGGAAACGTGTGAATGCATACTGTCGGTCGGCCTGCGAGTCCCCGCCCGACGTACGTCGCGTTCAGTCCCGCCGTCACAAACAGGATCAGTCCAAGGTCATGATGGGCGGGAATCAGCTTGGCGTTTGTGCTGACAACCTGTTCGGAAATCTCACGGAGTTCGCTCCACGACAATCCCGGGTCGATTTCGACCCGCTGGAGCGACTCCGCGAGGCGGTCCAGGTGATCATCCAGCCGGAACGGGATGTGGCGAAATGTCCGCAACATTTCTGTGACTGACGTACCACCAACGATACCCAGATCGAACACGTGCAGTTGTGCTTCGTCGATCGGAACGAATCGACCGTTCAAATAAGCGATCGGCGCTGTCATCGTTTTCCCTGCCAGTTGGCATCACGTAATTGGGCCGTAGGTCCAAGGGCAGAATTCTTCATCGCCGATTCCCTGAGCTTCGCTCTTGGTCTGCTTGCCACTGGCAACAGCAACGACTTCTTCGAAGATTTCGCGGCCAACTTCTTCGATTGTCGCGCCGTCAAGAATGCGGCCCGCGTTGATGTCCATGTCGTCGACCATCCGATTGTACATCGGCGAATTCGTGGCAATCTTGATCGTCGGGACGGGCTTGCAGCCGAAGCAGCTTCCGCGACCCGTCGTAAAGCAGCAGACATTGGCGCCGCCAGCGACCATTCCTGTGACGGACGCGGGATCGTACCCGGGGGTATCCATCACGACGAAGCCCTTTTCTGTCACAGGCTCGGCGTACTTGTAAACCGCTCGCAGAGCAGTAGTTCCCCCCTTGGCGATGGCACCGAGTGACTTTTCGTAGATTGTCGTCAATCCTCCCTTCTTATTTCCGACAGAAGGATTGATGTCGATCCGCTCACCGAACTTTCCGGTGTACTCGATCCACCAGCGGATGCGTTCCAGCAGCGCCTCACCCACGTCGCGCGAGACTGATCGACGAGTCAACAGATGCTCACCACCGTAGATCTCAGTCACTTCGCTCAGGATGGCCGTTCCACCATGAGCCACCAGCAGGTCGCTGCAGTAGCCAAGAGCCGGATTTGCGGTGGTACCGCTATTACCATCGCTCCCCCCGCATTCCAGGCCCAGCATGATTTCGCTGACGGGAATCGGAACTCGCTGGACCTTGTTCACTTCGGGAAGCAATTCACGGATGGCTGCGACAGCACGATTGACGGTTTTTGCGACTCCACCCTGTTCCTGAATATTCATGACCAGCGGGGCCTTCGATGGAAGCTGCGACGTCCCGCCCAACTGGACCAGGCCACCATTTTCCATCAGGAACGAAGCCTGAGCGGTTTCGCATCCAAGCCCCAGCACAATGTAAGCAGCAATATTCGGATGACGTGCGAAGCCGGACAGCGTTCGCGTCAGTTGTTTATGGTCTTCACCTCCAAACTGAAACGCGCATCCCCCTTTATGAACGAGCGGGACGACGCCGTCGACATTGGGGAACTGCTCCAGCAGCGCCGTGTCAAATTTCTGTGCTGCGTACTTTGAGGCGGTAGCTGAGCAATTGACTGTGCTGATGATCCCGATGTAATTACGAGTTGCCGCCCGTCCGTCGGGGCGACGATATCCCATGAATGTCCGTCCCTCGATCGGCGTCGGCGGGGCAGGAATTTCGGAGCAGAAGGGGTAGTCGAGGCTCAATTCACCGGCCGTGACATTATGCACATGAACCCACGCACCAGCGGAAATCGGGGCCGAAGCAAACCCGATCGTCTGTCCGAATTTCTTGATCGGTTGCCCCGCATCAATTGATCGGAGCGCAACTTTGTGTCCCATTTCAATCGGTTCGACCGTGGAAAGTTCAGATGTTCCGGCGAACGAGAAGGGAGTTGCCTCGGGGACTTTACGAGCAGCAACTGCGATATTGTCTTCAGGGTGCAGACGTACAAACGGGGCAGTGGTCATGGGGGCCTTTCAACAGAAACGGAATCTTCGGCAGACTATTCGTTTTGCGCAGTTCCAGCAATCCGAGTGGTATCAATTCTCGATCGCAGCCTCGACCATCTCACGAAATTGAGATGGGAAAACCACAGTCAGTTCGGGGGATTGTGACTTTTCCGAGAGATTCATCGCGTCCCTCAAGATTGACAGATATGTTGCCGCTTCACAAACGTCGTTGGCTAACGGCAGGTCGTCATGAACGATGACGATTCTGCCAAGATTCGGGATCCATGACAGGTCTCGAAGACATTCTTCGAACGCGTCCCAGTTCCAGCCGAAGTAGTTGGGAAAACTCAACTGCAGAGCCAGCACCGCCAGAAGCTGTTTCTTGCTGGTGATCCCTGCGGGAATTCGAACCGTCCGTGAAAAATCATCCGTCATGGGCCAGTCCCCGTCGGCATATCGGAAGCCGTTGACGTCCTGGTGAGTCATGGCAACGATTTCTCCCGGATCTTGATAAATGTCTTGTAGTGGTCAGGGGTGTACCATGCATCCCCATCTGTTCCGATGATCACTCGTTGAGGTCCCGGGCCGCTTAGCTTTGGCGTCGGGTGGACGTATTCCTTGTAGTAGCCTGACGGCTTCGCGGGAAGTTTTCGTTCGCGGTTTTGAAAGACGGTGCCATCGTTGCGGTGCGAATTGCGGTCTCCGTGGGCAATTCGATCCAGCGTCGGCTGCAGGTCGATGGTTCCGCTGAAAACGACGTGGCCATCCTGATCGCGAATTTTTTGATTTTCGATTCGCGTGATTAGCTCTGTGGCCTGACGCGGAACGACTTTTGGCTGGGATTGGGTTGCAGGCGCACTGTTGCCGTTTTGGGAAACAGAACGGGGCTGAGGTTCATCGGACTCGGGAGACACCTGTACCGGGATTGGCTGGCGCGATTCGTCGCGCGTTTCATCGGGATTCGAATCTTGCTGCGTTACCGTTTCGGGCTTGGGTTGTACGGGTGGGTTTGATGTTTGCCACCACGAAACGACGACCAGCCCAAGAAATATGGCAATGATCAGCCAGGGAGGCAGTTTTGGCGTTGTGCCGGTATTCGCTGTGCGTTCGGTCATGAAGATTTCTCAATTGGCCAATGTTTTCAGCAAGGCTTTGATCCGAGGAGCGATGAGTGATTCCCATGCCTCGTCGAGCCCTTCCCTCATGACATTCTCCGGGGGAGCCGTTTTGCGTGCGGCGAAAATCCGTAAGACCCGTCCCAGTTCCGCGCGATCCTGATCATTCAAAGGGAGGTTTTCGACCAGCGTCTGGATTTCGGGCTCATCGAGTTCCTGTAACGTCTGTGCGGTTGCCAGCATGACTTTTCCCAGTGCAGATCCACTATTCAAAAATGGCTCGTAATCATATTGAAAATGTTCGCGCTGCAGGCGAGTCAAACCGCGTTCCGCAAACTTCGTCTTCAGCACGGGGTTCAACATCCCGAACAAATATGAAGCGGTCAGACTGGCGATCGGGCCCGTCTCGGGGCTTTCCAGCAGATTGACGACTGCACGTTGGGAATACTGCCCACGCTGGTTCTGCACAAACACGAACTCGCGACTGATCGTCCAGGCCCATGAAGTGTCAGGAACAAGCGATCGGGCAGCAGGCAGAATCATCACGGTCCAACCCGCTGGAGGTTGTTTCTTTTTTGGGTCGGGGAAAAACGAAATGGAAAACTGTTCGTCCCGATCTCGAAACGCTTCAACCAGCAGGCGATCAAATGCAGAAAGTGCTCCGCGTTTCAGGACAGATTGGACCAACCTGGCTACAGCCGCGTTTTTGGAATCGGCCGCTGGCTCTGGAATGATCGTGGCAACAAATGAAAAGAAATTTGAAATCGGAGCATCATCAGCGCGAACCAGTCGAGCCCCCTGGATCTGCTTGTCGAACTGTTTCGTCTGTTCGTCATAAATGCCCGGTTTACAATTGATCACGAGCTGAGACAGCGTACCGATACTCAGGTCCACTTCCTTGAGTTGTCCCGATGCTGCATCAACGGCAACTCGTTCAAATGGGCCGTCAATGGTAAGAACTCCTTCCTGGATCTGAATGAGATCATCATATCGTTGCGCCTCTCGAACTGCTGCAACCGGATCGACGATCATTTGCAGAATAAACGGAGGGAGCTTTGCTTCAGAGTTTGAGCGAATTCCCGTACCAAACGTGAATTTCGATATTTCACCATTGGGACCTGGGCGTTGCGCAGTCCAATTCATCGCACCCATCACACACTGCCGAACATTACGCGATTCAAATCGCAGTTTATGCCGAGGTGAATAGATTGACATCTGGTCTGGAGTCAACTGGACCCATAGCTCAACGAGTTCGCGTTGAAGATGCTCTTTCAATTTGAAATGGATCAGCGAGCCTTGTTTCCGGTGCGAGACTGTCAGGTTGAATTCAACGAGCAGTGTCCCAGCGGGGGGATCATCCTCGGGTTCCACCTTCAACGGCGGACCTCGCAACTTTAATTCGAAGTCATTTTCCGTCGACGCGAAGTTGTTCAGCCAGTTCGCCAATTTGATCAGCACGGCTTCTTCCGGAGTGAATGGCTCGTTCAACAGTGGAGCATCCTCGTACTCCAGAAGCGTGATTCGCAGGATCGAATCCTCTTCAAAGAATGGAGGAGTAATAAACTCAACTTTGAATTCCAGAAATCGTGCTGCATCGCGTAACTTTTGCTCGACCCTTTGCTTCAAGTCAGAATCCATCACGGCTTGTTTGGGAAGATCCAGATAGCTGATGACATCATCCGCAGTGTTTCGCTGAAGACCGATGACTTCGATCTCTCCCAGAAGTGCGCAGGGACCTTCGTCTGTGATTGTGACCACCAGCGTGGCAGTCCCGTTGGATTCAGATCGTTGTGAAATATTGAACTGCACGTCGTGGTAACCCAGCAATTGAAACAACTTCTGCATCGCCTCGTGCTTCGTCTTCCAGTACCCCGGTAAAAACGAAGTGGGCTTTCCCTTGACCCAGATTGGTTTGGCAGGAGCCGGGGGGCCATAGTTGGGAGTCTGTTCCTGCTTCTTCCGTTCTGCCGCCAGATCAGGAGCAGTTGACACCATCAATGCTTTCAGTTTTGCGACTGGTAGCTTTCTGGCCCCTGCGATTTCAATATCACCCGAGAGAAAGCGTTGCCCTTCCTCGATCGTGACAACGATGCTATTTCGCTGCTCAACGTACCTGGCGTTTGTCGTCACATCCGCAAATCCGAAATGCCGATAGCCGTCTGCAAGTCGTACCTCCAGCAACGGAAGAAGCTGTTCCAGAGGAGCATCGGGATGGGCTGCGACAAGGAATTCAATGTCAAATCCCAGCGCGGTCCGCAGATCTCGGGAATCGACCTTTTCATTGCCGAGGAACTGGATACGTTCCGGGTCGCCAAGATTTCCAACGACTTTTGGCGCTGCCGCAGTCGACGAAAGCGACATTATCAGAACGAAAGCACAAGCCATCCATGACTGGTGTGTCATCTGCCTGACCTCTGTATGACCTATAACGATTGACCTGCCGGATAATAACAAACAGCAGGTTCGATTGACGAGGTCATTCGCCGCGATAGGAAATCACCGCCTGCTGCATCGTTGGAGGGAGTGGACGGAATTCGCTCTTCACAAAGCCAGACTTGGCAAACACTCGTTCATATTCAGCGAACGTGTATGCATCGCCATGCCCGGTGGTGGCGAGCATCGTCAGAGCGAATCCCGCTGTGCCAACAGGTGTCACCCGGCTTTCGTCAGGAATAAACTCCAGAGTGATGGCACGTCCACCGGGAGCGAGTGCTTCACGGGCTTTGCGAGCGATCTGTTCGCACGTGGCCAGATCGAAGTGGTGCAGAAAATTCGTCAGCAGAACAACATCGTAGGGACCACCCCAATCGGTATCGAATGCGCTTCCCGGAAGCAGGGAATAGCGATCAGCGGTCCCGGCACGTTCGGCATTCTCCTGAGCGACCTGTAGGACGTTTTTCCAGTCTAACGCTGTGACATGTGCCTTCGGATACTGATCGGCGACCGAGATGCCAAACAAACCGTGTCCGGCGGCAATATCCAGGACTCGCAACGGCGCTGACTTTTCACCGCCGATCAAACCTGCGAGCAACTGGGCCGGAAGGTGCATCATCGGGCCCATCGCCCGGGCGAAGTCGACCCAGATCGGATTGTCGTGTGAGACCGTGCCGTCATCAGAGACAGCAGTACCTCCACGTTTGACAGCGGCCGTTAGCTGCGTAAAACATTCCGTCAACGAAGGAGTCAGCAGGAACTGCAACGTTCCCCCGAGATAGGCGGGGGAGGATCGCGTCAGAAACGTTGAGGAATCCAGAGTCAGCCCGTAACCTTCAGCCGACTTCGTCAGAAAACCCGCGATCACCAGATAGTCAGCAAGAATTCGGACGCCGCGTTCGGCGACACCACAGGTTGCTGCCAGTTCCGCGGCCGTGATTGAGCCACCTGCGATTGAAGAGAACAAGTCGATTTCAATGGCAGTCTTGAGTGCCTGCGTTCGCTGATAAGCGTTGATCGTGTCGAAAAACAATCCGGGGGAGGGGGCCTGAGATGACATGCTGCAGATTTCCGATTGAGATCACAGTCACCGCCGAGACAGTCTCGGCGGTTTCTCTACCGTGATCGGATCGGGATCAATAGTCCATCCACATCCCGGCTCCTGTCAGCGTATCCCTTTGGCCCGAGAATTCCCATTGCAACGAAGGGCCTTTGTAATATTGGAAGCCGAATCGCCACAATTGGTTCGTGTTCCCACGCCATTGCCAGCCCGCAGTAATATTAACGCTGGTGATGTAGCCGTATTCCTGTCGCGTGTGCCCGTTGATCGCAGCGAACGGTGCCCCGCGCAATCCGAACACCATGGGTGTGTACTGCAAACCATATTGCAGTTCCAGAGGCTCCGCACCATCTTCATGGTTGAAGGCGTAGGCCACTTCACCATAAGCCTGAGTGTCACGAGTCAGGTTTCTCGTCCAGCCGACGATTAATGAGTCGCGAACATAATTCAGGCGGTGAAATGCCGGGAGGCGGATCATGTATTCATCACCTGCGTGTGAACTCAAGTGGTAGTAACCCGCCTTGAATGCATTGTCGCCCTTTCGCCATGTCGACAGAAAGCCCGCGCGAAAGTCGCATGCTTCGAGGTCATCGTTGTGACCCATGTCGACTCGCGGCATCGCCGCACCTTCGAGGTCGAGCTGCCATCCCTCGGGATTGATGGCACCGGTCGTACCGTACCTCAACAAGCCGACGTGGCCACCCAGTGTGTTTTCCCAGACAATTCCGTTGCGTCCCTGGCTGCCGAAGAATACCGAACTCATTCGAGACTCTTTTTCACCCGCAAGGTAGGCCTTGTACATCAGGCCTGCTGGCATCACTTGCCATTCATACTCTTCTTCTTCGGTTTGATATGATTGAGCCCCAATCACATCTTCCTGAACAGGCTCGTGCCAGTCGATTTTTTGGACACGACCTCGTTTGTCGACGACCTGTTCGTCGGAAAAGCTGGCAAACGAAGCCTTTCCTGACGGCGCACGTTCTGGCTTGGCGCGCACGTTTCCATCCAATCCCATCTGAACCTGCAGTCCGAAAGTGGGATCATCTGATGCCTCTCGATCAGATCGAGCTCGGGCAGTATCCTCCCGGGCAAGTGCTGACATCCCGAGCACCAGGAAGCAACATCCTATCCAGCGAAACACGCGAGTTCTCCAATACAACTGTTGCGAGACTTTTGTAACGCGAATTCCTTATCGACCGCTCGTAGCGATTGCGCACGTACCTCCACCTGAAGCGATCGTGATCATGCGAATCAAGCGTCCGGATATGCTCGGCATGCCGGAAACTCCATTCCGGTAGTCTGCGGTGACTTTGCCGACGGCGAGTCCTGTGAATGAACAGCACCCGTACAGATCTTCTTGACTAACTTCACTACTGACTTAGGTTTGAATCTGGATCAGTCGAGTTGTTCACGTCCTGAAATCTCTGTCGTTCGCTGCTGAAGGCCTCTCTCCATGATTTCCGTATTTCCTGTAGCAGAACAGGTTACGTCTGCTGGTGCTTTTCCAGGTTTGTCCACAGACGAGATCGAATCGCTGCTGGGCTTGATGGACCGGCCACGTGCAAATTGTCACTGCCGTGACCCGCTTTCGGTGGTCTCACGTGTGCATTCCACATTGCACCAAATGGCCTGTCGAGCATACGTCAGGCGACTCGGAACAGTCGTCGTGATGCTGGGTGACAATCTTACTTTGGTTAACAATGATTTCAGGATCACGGCTCAACTTGTTCCTGACACCGTTCGAATGCTCGACTCCATTGAACGAGTGCCGCTTTCGGTCTTTTTGATGGTCGAATGCTTAGCGGACGGTATTTCAGAGCAGTCCGAGGGACTGATTGAAGATCTTCGAACGCAGTCCATGATGACGCTATCGCAACTTGGGAATCTGGGACTCACAGAAGAACAGACCGCGAGGCAGGCGGAATTGCTGGCCATGACGATTCAGTTCCTGGATAGCGTCCTTTCCTGCGGACGGCTGGATTCCGATGTCGTTGCCAGCTTTGTGATGCAGGCGAATCCACTGCTGGAACAGAACCACGCCGATTCAACACAGCGTCTGTTTGCAGCTTTTGACACGCAGTTGTCACTCTGGAAGTCGACATTTCCCGATTTCGACTGGGAAAATTTGCGAGCCGTTGTCGTACGCGGGCAGTTTGAGCGACGTGAACGGATTGCTGTCGAGTATTTCCTGCGCCTGCACCGATATAACGAAGGCGAATCGCACGTCTACTTCGAGACTGCAGACGACGTCGAGCAGGCGCTGCTTCAGCTTCGCAGGTCTGCATTTGCGTCAAATCCGGCAGAGGAATTCTCACCTTTCCACGGATGAAACGATCAGCGGATTGAATGGGGGATACCCCGTCCGTTAACATTCCAGAGACGGGACCTGCCAGGTCCTGCTGCGCAAAACCTCGTTCGGTCGATTTTCAGATCGAATTTCGGCTGAAGATCGAGAGTTCCAATCGGGGAATGGCCCGTTGGGTGAAGCGGTTTCTCTCCAAAGGAAGTTGACGTGTTTCAGTCCGTTGCAGTCGTCGGGGCCACTGGGGCCGTGGGTCGGATCATGTGTCAGCAGCTCGAAGAGCGCGGCTACAAAGCTGGTTCATGGACGTTCCTGTCTTCGAAACGCAGCGCTGGAACCACGATCAAATTCCAGGGACGCGACTACATCGTTCAAGAACTGACGAAAGAGTCATTCCGCGGACATGATCTGGTCATCGGCAGCACTCCCGATGAAACCGCACGAGATTTCTTTCCTGCTGCGGTGGAATCAGGCTGCCTGGTCATCGATGAATCGGGCTATTTCCGCATGAACCCCGAGGTTCCGCTGGTCATTCCCGAAATCAATCCTCAAGACGCGTTGCGACAACTGGCCGCGGGGCGCGGAATCATCTCCAGTCCAAACTGTTCGACGACACAGATGGTCATCGCACTGAAGCCGCTTCATGACGCTGCGAAAGTGAAGCGAGTCATCGTCAGCACTTATCAGGCGGTCAGCGGTGCGGGATTGCAGGGAACAACGGATCTGGTCGAAGGGACTCGCGCGAACCTCGCGGGCGCTGACTACAAGTACTCCGCTTTCAAGCATCCGATCGCCTTCAATGCGATTCCACAGATCGGTGGGCCGAAGGAAGAGGGCTACACGAGCGAAGAAATGAAGATGGTCTACGAAACCCGTAAGATCATCGGTGATCAGTCGATCCAGATTTCCGCCTCGTGCATCCGAATTCCCGTGGCGAACTGCCACAGCGAAACCATCTGGGTTGAAACGGAACGACCAGTGTCACCGGCCGAAGCACGTCAATTGTTTGCCGCTTTCCCAGGGATCATCGTGGTTGATGACCTGGCAAACGGTGAATATCCGATGCCGATGACTTGTACTGGCCGTGATGAAGTCTTCATTGGAAGAATTCGTCGCGATCTTTCGCATCCGAACGGCCTGACGTTCTGGTGTGTCAGTGACAACCTGCGCAAGGGAGCTGCGACGAATGCCGTGCAGATTGCAGAACTGCTTTCCCAGCACAAGAAGTAAGCAGGTATCGTGATGCCAAACCCGTTTCCTGGAATGGACCCGTTTCTGGAAGGCCCCAGTTGGTCGACGGTTCATGCCAATCTCGTTGAGGAAATTGCCAGACAACTTTCGATCAAATTGAGACCGAAGTATCTGGCGATTTCCTGCGAACGGGTTTTCATCGCTTTACCTGATCATGTGTCCCCTGCCCACGAATCAAGTCGAATCCCAGACGTTTCCGTTGTCGCGATTGGCGAGGGGCAAATGGAACGCTCGGCACTGAACGCATCGCCATCAATCATGGTCGAAGCCCTGTTGCCGGAGACCGTAACGGAGACATATGTCGAAATCCGCGACGTCGCAACGCGATCTCTCGTGACCGCAATTGAAGTCCTCTCACCAACAAATAAACGAGGTGATGGCCTGGCAGAATTTCGTAAGAAGCGATTGGAATTCCTGCGCGGCTCCGCTCACTATCTGGAAATTGATCTGTTACGGTCCGGGGAACGATTCCCAATGACCGGTCCCCTTCCCTCCGTTTCGTATTTTGTTTTTCTCAGCCATGCTGAAAGGCGTCCTCAAGTGACCGCGTGGCCGATTTCGCTCAATGAACCCTTGCCGACAATCGCAGTTCCGCTGATGTCAGGGGATCCAGATGTCGAATTGAATCTCCAACAGGCCTGGGAGACGATTTACGATCTTTTCCGGTATGAGCTATTGGTCGATCACACCCGGAATCCGGCAGTGCCGCTCTCGGCGGAGCAGGATCGCTGGGCTCAAGCGTGCCTGAGAAACAGTGGGGTAACGGCATGAGTTCCAATACGACAACGCCTGCAATCAAGACCGCGGCTGTGAAGGGGCGGCGCAAGTTGCGGTTCGGCAGCTTCGATGATGTCATCAAAGATGTCGAACAGATTGCTTCAGTCTCATGCCGTACACTGGGAAACTGGTCGGTCGCTCAGAATATTGATCATCTGGGAAAGTCGATTCAGGCGGGATTCGAAGGTCCGGTAATCAAGGCCCCGTGGTTCGTTCGCTGGCTCATTGCTCCGGTAATCAAACGCCGGTTCTTGACGAAAGGAATGCCTGCCGGTTTTTCACTGCCGAAAGAAATGGCTCATTTCATGCCGGGGAACGATCCCGCCACGGGACCGGCGATTGAAACGCTGCGAACGTGGACGCAGAGACTGCAATCAGAACGACCGAAGAACGGCCATCCCGCGTTCGGAAATCTGAGTCACGAGGAATGGATTCAATTGCACCTTCGTCACGCAGAGTTACATCTCAGCTTCATCGTGCCTGATCCGTCCTGACGGTCGCACGACGAATTCAAATTTCAAAAAATCCTTCGGGAACAGAATCACTTTATTTCGAAAGAACAGACGACATGCAGCCTTTTTCGTATCACGACGGTGAACTCTTCTGTGAACAGGTTCCAGTCGCCAAGCTGGCCGAACAATACGGCACCCCCGTCTGGGTCTATTCCAAGTCGTTCCTCGTCGGCCAGCTCAAGCAGATTCAGACTGCGTTTGCTGAAGTCGAACCGGTGATCTGTTATTCGGTGAAAGCCAACTCGACCCTCGGCATCCTGAAAGTGATGCGTGATGCAGGGAGCAGCTTCGATGTTGTCTCGGGGGGCGAACTCTATCGCGTGAAAGCTGCGGGGGGAGACACCACGAAAGTCGTGTTTGCCGGGGTCGGCAAGACGGACGAAGAAATCCGTTTCGCTTTGGAAAACGACATCCTGATGTTCGATGTCGAAAGTGAACAGGAACTGGATGCCATTGCTGCCGTCGCGGGATCGATGAACGTAGTTGGCCGCGTCGCGTTGCGACTGAATCCCGATATCGATGCGAAGACGCATGCCAAGACGACGACCGGCAAGAAGGGGAACAAGTTCGGGATGGATATCGAACGCTTCCGCGAACTGGCCGCGAAAGTGTTGCGCGACAAGCGACTGGCACTGAAGGGGATCCACATGCACCTGGGATCCCCGATTTTGACCACGGATCCTTACGAGGCGGCTGGCAAGAAGGCGATTGAAGTGGTCGATGCGCTTCGCAAGGATGGGCATGAAATCAACTGGATCAACCTGGGAGGAGGTTTCGGCATCAGCTACCGAGGCAACGAGGGACTTCCCGCTGAAGCATACGCCAAGGTGATCGTCCCTGCCGTGAAAGAGGCCAAGTGCCGACTGGCTCTGGAACCCGGCCGGTTCGTCGTCGGCAATTCCTGTATCCTGGTGAGCCGTGTCGTTTACACGAAGCGCGAAGGTGGAAAGCTGTTCGTCATTCAGGACGGCGGTATGAATGACCTGGTACGCCCGGCAATGTACGATTCCTTCCATCGAGTCTGGCCGGTTCAACCGAGTGTTGCGATGCCAGATGATCTCGAAGGTGAAATCGGTGGTTGCGAAAAGACGGACGTCGTCGGGCCTGTCTGTGAATCGAGCGATTACTTCGCCAAGGATCGATATCTGCCACCGATGAAGCGCGGCGATCTGATGGCGATCTTCAGTGCCGGCGCCTATGGCACTGCGATGAGCAGCAACTACAACTCACGCCCACGCGGCGCCGAGATTCTGGTTGACGGTACCGATGTGAAAGTCATTCGTCGTCGTGAAACGCTCGCAGATCTGATCGCTCACGAGATTGATACGTAACTGTGACTTGCAAGCTGACTTTCTGGAGCTTTCGTGGCTGGATCGAATGGCTGGGGAGCGGGCATGTTTGGCCTTCAAACCAAAGGTGCCCAGGTGTGTGGCACGTCCCTGAGTCTTCGAAGGGCGTGGAGATTCACCAAAGACCACGCCCATCCCAAAGCATCTGGGCGTGCCATTAGACCACGAAGGGTGGAGCTTCCGTGTCGCGTCGAAACATCGGCCAGTAGCCGATCTCAACCGTGTACCCCATCGGGCCCATCGGGGTTCCGTCTGATGTTCATCGCATGTACGACTGCCAAGTCGTCATTGGTTTTGGCGGGGGCGGAAGCAAACTGGATCACCCCCGTGATGCCCAATGAACGTTGTTACAGATCGGAAGAGCGTCGTGT
>CAXBSB010000069.1:0-31940 GCA_963977965.1 uncultured Schlesneria sp. | reverse complement strand
ACAACACTCCACCGCGCGCGGCACTCGTAATCGCCGACAGGATTGCAGCCGGGATCGAAATCACCGCAGCACAAGGAGAACCAACGACGAGGACCGTCATCGCACGATAGAACGCCTTGGAAAACGGCTCATTCAGAAACAGAACGCCGCCCCAGAGGATTGCCATGGAGCCCGTCAGAACCACCCATGTGTACCGCTGACCAAACCAGTCCGTGAACTGTTCGCTCGCAGCTCGTTCGGACTGAGCTTCTTCAACCAGTTTCACCATCCGGGCGAGTGTCGTTTCGCTCGAGATACGCGTCACCTGTATCTGAACCAACCCCTGCAGGTTCAGTGTTCCGGCAAAAACGGGGTCCCCCAATTGCTTGTCGACCGGGACGGATTCACCTGTCATCGGCGATTGATCGACAGATGTCGCACCCATCGTGACATTCCCGTCTGCCGGGATGCGTGCCGACGGTTGAACGATGACAATGTCTCCAACGGCCAGTAACTCGACAGGAATCGTCAACTCCTTGCCGTCGCGAACGACGAGTGCTTCATCGGGAGTCAGTTGCATCAAGGCTCGAATGGCACGACGAGTTCTGCCGAGGACGAAGTGTTCGAGCGCATGCGACAACGAAAATAGAAACAGAAGAATCGCACCTTCAGCCCAGTCGCCGATTGCCGCAGCACCAATCGCTGCCAGGATCATCAGGAAATCGATAGTGACCCGACCAGCCCGCAGATCTTCGATCGCGTGGCCCGAGATATGCGTTCCCCCGGCAACGAATGCGATCAGAAATGCCGTGAGAGAGGCGATTCGCTCAATCGGCCATCGTGAAATCTCGGGATCGCGAACCGGCGACAACTGATCGATGATAACCCCAACGATCACCATCAGCAGGCAGACTGCCGGCCCAATAAAAATCGTCCAGCGAGCCACATCCTCAGTCTCTTCCGTCGGTTGTGAAGATGGATGCTCACGCGGAGTCTCGGTTGATGCAATGATTTTTGCCCTTCGTTCCAGATTTCATTTTTACTGTCGGCACTATACCGCATTCGCCAACTCGCAGGTATCAGATAGCGATCGGATGCTGGAAGCGGCGTCTCTTCTTCCTGGTCCGAACGAGAGTTTTCATAATCAACGTGGTAGAAAGTCAGCCATGCAGGTCGCAAGATTCACGTGAACAGAAGAAACCTCGCCTGCGGTCGCATGTCACAGGATTTGTTTGTGCGTAACTCGACTCCGTCAGCCTGCTGGCAACTGTTTACCCTGACCCTGCGCCGTCAATTGATTTCGCGGCAAACCCTCGCATGCGCGGCACTAACTCTGCTTTGTGCACTGATCGTCGTGGCCTGGTCTCGACAGGCCGATCCGACGATCAAAAAGCTGGCCGAGCATGTTCTGGTTCCGACGTTTATCGGTTTCCTGATTCCGATCTACGCAATCTGTTACGGTGCGTCCGGGATTGGTGGGGAGCGTGAAGACCAGACGCTGATTTATCTGCTCATCGTGCCAATCCCACGCACGCTGGTTTATGCCACGAAGGCTTGTGCCGGTTTGACTCTGGTCGCGGGATGGAGTGCCGCGACACTCACGCTGTTGTGCCGTCTGGCGGGCCAGCCGGGAGACACGTTGTTTACGATATTTCTGCCTGCAGCCGCTCTGGGCGGATTAGCGTATGCCAGCCTGTTTCTGCTGGTCGGCGCGGTCTTTCGGCACGGCACAATCATTTCGCTCGTCTACTGGTTCTTTCTGGAGGTCCTGTTTGGAAATCTGCCGGGAATCGTCAAGCGAATTTCGATCGCGTTCTACGTTCGCTGCATGATTTATGACGCAGGTTCCCAACTGGAACTGGGGCCGTTCAGCAAGGTCGCCCGAGAAATGTTTCTGCCCGTACAAGGCTCAACTGCCACGATGGCCTTAAGCGCAGCGACTGTCGGATTATTACTGGCAGGAATCCTGCTGTTCGATCAACGTGAGTTTCGTGACGCGAGTTGAAGCGTCACGACCGCCACGATCCAGCCGACAATCGCACCCGCGAAAACATCGCTCGGAAAATGCGCAGAACATTGAATTCGCTGCATTCCGACGAGGACGGCCATCATCGTGAAGAACCATCGTCCTCGCGGGTAGTAGTCACTCAACATCACTGCCAGTCCAACCGCCGTTGCCGTATGAGCAGACGGAAAGCTCTGCGATGCATTTCCACCAGAAATCGACCACATTCCTCCGAACGTCAACCAGACAGTCTCGGGCAATACCTCAATCTCGCGCGGACGAACTCGAATGACCAGCAGCTTGGCCAGGTTCGCCACCATGCCCGCACCCAGTGAACCTGCCAGCAAAGGTAACGGCGACCGGCGCCGTACTGGGTCCAATGCAAGCACGGCAATTACGATGAGCGTGGTTCCGATTCCATGCCCGAATGGCTCCGCATTCTCCAGAAGTTCCGATACCCACCGCGGCTGCTTTCCCGTGCGCGCGTATTCCGCCACCGGGAGATCGATCGCCAACGAGACTAACACGGCGACAAGCATTCCTACCGGAAGTGGATGCCAGAACGCTCGCCCCCATGTGTTGGAAGATGGGGGGCTTTCGAGAGAGTTGGTGGACGTCGTAACCATGCGCCCGATTCTAGGCAATTCGATGTCCCTGACAAGGTGAACTCTTTCCAGAGACGCGGTTACAGAGAGGGTGTGCGGTACAGAACCCTGGAACCAACTCTGATTTCTGCATCGACCAGGTATGGCCTGATACCGACCGTATCCGGTTCGATCCCCAGCCCCGGAGCAGCGGGAGCAGCGATCTCTCCGTTCGCGTCAGGCCTGATATGGTTCTTCGTCATTGCGACAGCGAGTGATTTCAGTTCGGTCGGAAACTCGCAAATGACGTGCGATTCCAACCCGGCAAACGGCTGGATCGATGCCGACAATGCCAGGTTCGACGTAAACGTGTGGTTGACATAGGTGATGCCTTTGGCCACTGCCGCGTCGGCAACATCCTTTGCAATCGTGATGCCACCGATGCGACCTGCGTCGATCTGGACGAACTTCAAGCCCGCATGTGCGAGCATGTGGCTGGCCATATGAAAGTTGTGACACCCTTCACCACCCGCCATTCCCACAGCCCCACTTTCCAGCGAAAGTGCGTGATACTCTCCGAGTGCTCCGGAAACAAACGGCTCTTCCAGCCAGGTGGCTCGTACTTCTTTCAAAGTTCGCAGGCGAGCCCGTGCGGCATCGACATTGGTATTCCAGACCGTACCAGCATCAACCAGCAGAATCCCTTCTTTCCCCAAGCCTTCACGAGCAGCATGAAGATGGGCTTCATCCGTCTCAACACTTCCCAGGCCAAAAGGACCCCAGCCGAATTTCGCAGCACGAAAGCCCTGCGATTGAATCGTCTTTGCCTTTTGCAAGGTCACCTCAGGGGTATCGCCGAACAGCACGGATGCGTAGGGCGTTTTTGCATAGGACTTCTGGTAACCCAGCAGTTTCCAGACAGGCTCGCTGTGCCGCCTTCCGAGCAGATCCCAGAGCGCGATATCGATCCCCGAAAGAGTATGATCCGCCTGCAGAAGATCGAGACTGTTCGCTCGTACGAGGTTGCCGATCCGGCGAATATCGTCGACTCCGTCGATCGTCTGGCCGAGAACGGAAGCCTGGACTGGCTTGCAGGCACTATGCGACATCGGGCACACCAGGCTGGCGATCGAAACCAGCGGCGACGCTTCGCACTCGCCCCAGCCAACGTGGTCACCGGCAGTGATTCGAACGAGAAGTGCGTCCTGACTTCCGTCACCAATATCGAGAACTTCGGGCATCGACAGGTAGAAGAAGTCGATCGAATCAATTTTCATAGCGAACGTTTTCCTACCTCGAGTGGGATCAATGAGTCATCTGCGTACTGATTGTCGGCATTTCGCGAAGACATCACAACCAACTCGGACGTGTGGGCAAACAACGTTTACCAAATCATGGGTGAGCCTTTTCTGGAAATCGGCTCCCATTCCGTCCCTGGCACATCGTCTAGTCTTCTAGTCATTTCTGTTGACAATCTGTCTGTTCCTGCGTAATATCGTCTATCCTACTAGACGCCATCACTCAGGGAGAGGCTCATGCCGCGGCAGGTTTCCAGGTATCCAACGGAATTGGAATTGCAGATCCTCAAGGTGTTGTGGCAGCGATCCCCCTTGCTTGCACGCGACGTTCAGGCGGCATTGGGTGAAGGTGGGCGGGAACTGGCGAAGACGTCAGTGATCACGACGCTCAACACCATGGTCGGCAAGAAGTATCTGAAGCGTAAAAAGCAGGGAAACATGTACTTGTTTACCCCGTGCATCTCTGAAGACCAGGTTGGCAATCGAGTTCTGGCTGACGTCGTTGATCGAGTTTTCGACGGGTCGGCATCGGCGGTGATGATGAAACTGTTCGACGTGAAAGACCTTGATTCTGACGAATTGCGAGAACTGAGAAGTCTCATCAATCGCAAGCTCGAAGAGTCCTGAGTTTCTGCTGGTACGTGCCCATTTTTCTTTTCCCGGAGTCAATTCATGAACGCCTCCGATTTGATTGATCCATCGTTCTCATACCGCCTCATTGCGTCCCTCGTGAATTTCTTGTGGCAAGGATGCCTCGTCGCACTGGCGACTGTTCCTGTTGACCTTCTGCTGAGGAATGCGCCCGCCGGTCGGCGATATGCTCTGCACGTGACAGCTTTGACAACTATGGTCATCTGCGTCACGACCACTTTCCTGTGGATTGAACCCCCGGTCTCTTTATCAACAGTTTCGGCGGAGTACCCAGCGGTAAAGCCAGTCACCAACGTGTCCCCCTTGGATCACGATCACTCGCCATTACCGTCCTTCGCTGACATCCATGTTTCGTCGTCGGACTTTCCTGCAGTAGCCGCATCGATCGAGTCGGATGTACCGCAAGATTCTCGTGAACGAAGAGGCGATGCATGGAATGATCTTCCACGATGGGCACCTCACATCGCGCTGTTTTACCTTATCTGCTCGGCCTTGCTGCTGGCGCGACTCGTTCATGGAACGTGGGCAGCCCACCAGTTACGAAAGTTGTCGACGATTGTCAGCGATGAATCACTGATTTCCGTGTTACATTCTCAGTCGAAGTCGTTGGGACTGCGAATCATGCCACGCATCGCCTGGTGTACCGAGGTATCGGTTCCTGTAGTGATTGGCATCTTCAAGCCGATGATCCTGCTTCCGACCGCAGCCATCACTGGGCTTACACCGGACCAACTGCAGGCATTGATCACGCATGAACTGGCTCACATTTACCGCCATGACCTGTTGGTGAACTTGCTGCAGCGAATCGTCGAATCCCTGTTATTCTTTCATCCGGCAGTCTGGTACATCAGTCGCAGAATCAGCAATGAGCGGGAACACGCTTGCGATGAAATCGTGCTGGCAACGGGATGTGAGCGCCTGCGCTACGCAGATGCTCTCGTTCGTATGGCTGAGCTTTCGACAACGTTGCGCCATCCCGGACGACCTGCCGCAGCAACTTCACTGGCGGCGATCGGGCGCAATTCCTCCGAGTTCAAACGCCGAGTGCTGAAGGTGTTGGCCGTCCCGCAGTCGTCGCAACTGCGGCCGAGTCGAATTGCGTTGTTGAGCATGTTGACGATTGTTCTCTGCTTGGCCGTGGTCGGCTCGCGCCTGAACCTGAACGCCCTCGCCGACACACCACCAGACAAAACAGAAACGGAATCAACGCCTCCAGCAGGTCTCGAATTCCTCAAGCCATACCCCAAGCTGCACGGCTTGTCGCTAGATATGACGGATTCTCAGTTTCTGAAGATCGCCAAACAGCATGATTTGAAGTCTCGTACAACGGTAGAAGCTGGAAAAGTCACGCATCGTGTTGCACTCGGCGATGATCATACGCTGGTCGTCATGTTCGACCAGAACGGAAAGTGCAGCGGCATTCAGCGAGTGCGAGGAGAAAGCGATGACGCAAATGATCCAGTCACTGTTTCACCGCTGCCTCGGGGTAAAGAGTCGCAGTCGCTGTTTCGGAAGTGGCAGCGAACGGCACGGACGAATGGCGATATTCCGGGAGGGACAATTCGACCACTCGTCCGGGTCATGACGAACTTTGTAAAGAACAATCCGACTCACGAAGGCTCGCCGAAGTTTGCTGAGTTACTCAAGCGGATTGACGTGTCTCGCGACTGGTCGCGGAACGAAGCCGTTAAGCTGCTTGATGAAGTGACGGGGATCTACCCATCACTTCCAGAATGGGTTGAAGACGAGCCTCGTTTTACGCTGGGTGGCGATGTCGTTTCAGGGAAGGCACTGCCAGACGATCTGAAAGACGCACCATGGGGAGAGGCTCAGCCAAACGGATTACGCACTGCGTGGCTTCTGGAACCACGCGGCACCGAGCATCGACTGAATACCGGGTTGAAATCGCGGGTCTTGTTTCACAACTCAGGAAGGAATCCTGTCTTGTTTCAAGCCCTGACCTGGAATCAGTCAGGCGAACACAAAGCCCACGATTCACAGGGAAACAGTATCAATATCAATTCGACCTACTGGACAACGATTCCTCGTTCATTCGTCTGCCGCCTCGCACCGGGTGAGTTCATCGAAGTCATCGGAGCGGGTATCGGAGTCGGGCCGAACAAAGATGATGAAGACTGGCGCGACGCTCGCTCTGAAGTTCGAGTGGGTTCCTGGATCGAAGCAAAGGCTGGCGATGAAGTCACGTTCACTCCTGACGCCGTCCATTGTGTCGGTCGCGACTCTGCACGGCAGGATGATGACGTATCACCTTCGACCCCCAATTTCTGGTGGCTGAAGTTCATTAAAGATCGACTGAGTCTTCATGCTCCGCTGCCTGCCGATGTCAATGAGCGAGGCAAATTGCTCGAACAGGTTGTGCGCGATCTTTTCGGCAATGGTCCGACGAATGAAGAACTGATGACGTTCAAGAACGACGCCAGTCCTGTCGCGATTGACTCGCTGGCCAGACGACTTTCTGAGAGAATGGGCTTTGAGGCTTTCAGTGGGAGTCTGACTTCGGGACCGACACAATTCAAAGTTCTTCCCGTCGATCCTGACGCAGCAAAGAAGCCACGCACTGCAAAGGGCCCCGGGCAATTCCCCCTAGGTGGTCAAGTGACATTTGTTGTCTCTCGTCGACCAGTCGGCGAGCGGATCGTCAACGAAGCCCACCTCCGATTTGCTCCAACGGACGCCACGAAACCCGCGCCACGTGATCCGCACCCGATTCCTTTGCCGGACGACTACGACTCCTGGATCGCTGGCTGGATGCGCGGCGGTACGGTGCTGTGGATTGCTCAATCTGACGCCAATCAGAAGACATCTGTCAGACGTTACGATTTTACGAATCCATCAAACGTCGTGGAATCCGTAATTACTGAGTTAAAGGTCAGCGAAACACTTCCAGATGCAATTCTTGATGTGATATCAATGCATTTTCAACGAGTACCTGATGAGGACGACAATGAGGCGAACCGAGTACCAACGCCGGATCAGCAAGCGCCCCGACATTTCACTCGGAATGGCTTGAAATACGAACTTGAAGCAGTCGCATTCGCGACTGTAGCCACGCCCGATGGAGCAAAGCGGAAGACCGATGACTGGTGGAGCGCCGATGGGGCAAAGCTCAATGCCGCGCCAGCCAACGTGACGGCGATTACTGCACCGAACGAGCAGGCTCATTTTCGTGAATTTGTGTTACGAGGACACGTTGTCGATGACGAGGAAACAGGTCGACATACTGCAGGAGAGTTTTGGGTTCCGCCAACGTCACATCAATGGCTGCACACATCGAGGCTGGCCGGAACGGATATCCTCAAATTTCAACTGGTTAAAAGGATTGATATCGAGAAACCTGTGGCGTTTGCTCTGTATTTTACAGACGCCCCCTGGTCGCCAGCGGCGACTTTCGACGTCCATGGTAAGCTTCAATCCAATGCTGATCTGGCGCCCGAGTTCGTGTCACTTGCCCAACAGTTCGAAATCAACATCGTCGAGAAACAATCAGCAAAGACCATTGTAAAAGCTCATCCGAAATCAGATCCCGCTCGCAGAACGCACCTTGCCCTTTCTGCAATCAAGATCGATGGCCAGATCGTGCGTGCGATCGAGCCCACCACAGACCAGTACTACATCGTGAATGCACCCGCTTCGGAGATCGACGCATTCCAGGTCAGCCTGCGCCGGATGACTCACAAAGCAACATTTGAAAACGTTGCGATTTTGCCAGGTCAAATGACCGAACCGAAAGTGAGCCTCGAACCACTCAACACTCTTGTCAGTGTCACGATTCGAAAAGACGGCAAGACCCTCGGCATCCTCAGCGACATGAGTATCACACATTTACAAGAGATACTGCCGGTCATGCAGCGCGACCTGAATTCAGTGACGAGCGAACTGATCATCGACACTCAACTCGCGGCAACATTCGCAGAGGCCAGCCGGGTCGTGGAGCGACTCACAGTGAGTGGTCGGAAGTGGCCATCAATCAGCGTCAAGCCCCCAGAGGCGTCGATCAGAACCGAAGCAATCGCTCGTTGAGATGTCGTCGCCTTAATGGACGAATGAAGGGACGACCGGCCAACCAGCGGCGATAGTCGCGATCAAGAAATCCATCGACGACAATGACGGAGAATGGTGAAAGGTCCATGGCCACGGATGAGCGGTATCGCAGTGATTCCCACGGTCGTTTTGTTGTTTCGTCACGATTGACGATTGAAAGGACTCCGGGCACACTGAGCGGCTTCTGCTGATGCATTTCCCGCCTGACAGGAACCATTGTCATGAACCTTCCGTTACGTCAATCTCTCCTCGCTCTTGCCGTTATTGGTCTCTCTGGAATCGCGTCCGCGGAAAACTGGCCGGGATGGCGGGGGCCCAGTGGAAACGGGATCTCTGGCGAAAAGAATCTGCCGACCGAATGGAGCCCCACGAAGAATGTCGCCTGGAAGGTTGCTCTTCCCGGGGCTGCCGGAGCAACGCCGGTTGTCTGGGACAATCGGATCTATCTGACCTCCGTCAACGATGCTGGTGACCTGCTGTTGATGGCCTTTGACTCCACAGGAAAACAACTGTGGCAGAAAACGGTTTCCACAGGAAACAAGGTGGCCCGTGGTGACGAAGGGAATTCGGCGTCCCCCTCACCCGTCACCGATGGAAAGCATGTCTGGACATTCATGGGGGACGGCGTCCTGGCCTGTTACTCGATTGATGGCAACGAAGTCTGGAAGGCAAACCTGCAAGAACGCTATGGTAAATTCAGCATTCAGTTTGGAATGAGTTCCACGCCTGTCTTGGACGACGGAGTTCTTTACCTGCAATTGATCCACGGAGAAGGGAATCCCAAGACTCGCGAAGCCTGCGTTGTGGCTCTGGATGGAGCGACCGGAAAGCAGGTCTGGAAGGTCGATCGGCCGAGTGACGCCGAGGCGGAAAATGAGCACTCCTACGCTTCTGCCATGCTGTACCGAGACGGATCGACCAAGTTCCTGCTGACGCATGGAGCAGATTTTATTGTCGCTCATGATCTGAAAGATGGTCATGAAATCTGGCGATGCGGCGGATTGAACCGACGCGACGATCCCGAACTTCGCTACGATCCGACGCTCCGGTTTGTCGCATCACCGGTTGCTGTGCCTGGTCTGATTATCGCCCCGTCAGCCAAGGGGCACCCAATCCTCGCGATCAAGGCTGATGGTAAAGGTGACATCACCAACGCGACCGACAAACGTTACTGGTCATTCAAGAAGACCCCCGACGTCCCAACGCCGGTCGTCGTCGATGATCTCGCCTATCTCTGCATGGAAAACGGTAACTTGACGGTCCTGGAAGCCAAGACCGGTAAAGAAGTCTACACGCAGGCAACTCATCGTCAGCGACATCGAGCGTCGCCCGTTTACGCAGACGGCAAGATTTACTTGACCGCACGCGATGGAAAAGTGAATGTGATTCAGGCTGGTCGTGACTTCAAGAAGCTGGCCGAAAATGATCTGGGTGAAGACCAGTCAGCCTCACCAGCAATCTCGAACGGGACGATCTATATGCGGACGTTCAAACACCTGTGGGCGATCCGTCAGCAGTGATAGGCGAATTTGTGTGAACCCGTTTCGGCGTGGACATCTACCCTCGCCGAAACGGCATACTGCTACTCAAGCCAGACCAGCGTCCCTTCCTTGTCCTGGGCGCGGATGACGTTGGCAACTTCGCGACGGGCGGCTTCGGCCTTTGAAGGTGGGACTGTAGCGAGCAGTTCCATTTCTTCGTTCAATGCCGCGCGAACGCGTTCCGAAAGGTTTTTTAAAACCTTTTGACGAAGATCTTCTGGTGCAGTCTTCAGAGCCATCGCAACAATCTTCTGCTCCAGTTGCGACAACAGCTTCTGAATGGAACGGTCTTCCAGTCGCATGACATCTGTGAAGTCGTACATCAGGTTGTCGATCTGCGTTGCCAGTTCTGGATCCCGTTCCGTGAGGGATTCGAGTAACTTGATCCGTTCTTCCCGTTCCACCGACTGCAGAATTCCAATCAGGGATTTCACGCGACGATCCTGCTGTTCAACCTCGGCAGGATCGATTGTCTGACAGACCTCACACAGTTTCTGCATGATCCGGCGTACGACAGCCGGATTGACCTGTACAGTATCCGCCATCAACAAGAAGGTACTTTGACGGACCTCCGGAGGCAGAACTTCGAGGACTCTTCCCGTGAATTCGGCCGGAAGTTGCTTCATGACTGTGGCGATCATCCGCGGAGATTCCCGTTTCAGTCCAGCCCCCAACACGACTGGAGACAACTTCATCAGCGCTTCGAGGCCCGCAGGATCTTCACCCGAGGGGTTGGAGTTTTCGGTGGACTTCTCATCAGGAGTCGTGCTGTCTGACTGATCGGCCGCCTGCTCGGACTTGTCGATCGACTGCACATCGGGGGCACTGGTTGCCGAGGAAGTATCGACGACATCTGTTCGCTGCAGATTTGGTGAACCACTGACGGATGCCCGGACTTCAGCCTGCAGTTCGCGGAATTCCTGCAAAACCTGCTCGGTGAGTGATCCGAAATCCTTCCGGCGAGAAACCGCAGTCAAAATCGGGCGCAGCTTGCCCGCGAAATCTGGACCAAGCAATTCCAGCACCTTGTCCTGAGCCCCGGGACTCAGGGACGTAATCAGAACTGCCGCCTTGTCAAAGTTTGTAACGGTCGTTTGGGACATAGGAAGGCTGCTTTCAGGACCGTACGTCGACCAGCAGTCCGTGGAAAAGGGGTCAGACCCTCTCCGGGCATGCGATTTACAATTCAAATTCGACAGCCCTCCAAAGGGTCTGACCCCTTTTCCACGGGCTGCTAGAGTCCTCACCTCAGGCCGGTTTGCGAGACAAAGACTGCCAAGGTGTAGCCTTTTTACGTGATTAGCGGAAGATATCTTGGCTTCCTGACGTTTCCTGACCTGGAATGACACTCCGAAGTCCTGAGAATTCGAAGTTTTCGGGAACCTTTCACCCATTCAAATCGGTCCAAAAGACAGCCAATGACAGCCGCAGGGGTTGGCAAAGTTCGTGATCTCGTCCTAACATAGTGGCGGTGGTTCAGTTTGGAGTTTTCCGGCTGTTTTTATGGCCGCGAAAAATGCTCGGAAAATCGGTTTCGATCTCGAATCAGGTTGCGTTATGGAAATTCACATTCCATGCCCCAAGTGTGGGCGAGAACTGAAGTTGCGTGACAGAAGCCTGCTTGGGCGAAAAGGCAAATGCCCGAAATGTGCCCACGCATTTGTTCTCGAAGAACCTGCCGCGGTGGAACTCGAACTGGCTGAACCCGAGCCGAAGGGGGCTGGACGATGGATTCCGGACGGGGGCGTTACTTCGGCCGTTGCTCGCCCACGACCGGCGGCTGAACAGCCCACGTTCACAGCTCCGCTTCCAAGTATTCCCGTGCTGGGTGATGGCGAAGGGGCCGCGGCCCGATTGAAGGCGCTTCAAAAGAAGAACGCCAAACGACGCAACGTCGGGATGGTCGTCGGTGCGATCGTTGTGCTGGCTGTCGGTGGTATCTCGTATTACGCCGTGACGAATGCGCCACGCAAACCAATCCCGAACCAGAACGCGGAACCGGAGATCGCCGCTCATGCAGGAAATGGCGAACAACACGTTGAAGTTGCGACTAAGAGTGAAGTGAAGTCGACCCGACCGACGAAGGGCGACAAGATTGAACTGCAGTTCATCCCCTTCGGGACGCAGGTGATGATCAACATCCGCCCTGCAGAACTCTGGCAGGCACAATCGCGAGGGGAAGAATTCCGATACTGCATTCCTCCGCTGGCCGCCATGATCGAAAAAACGTTCATGGAGTTTTTCAAACGGAAGCCTGAGCAAATCGAAGAAGCGATGATTTGCCTGATCCCGGGGCCACAGGGAACCCTGCCCGAAGTCGCTGCCGTGATTCACCTGGTCGAAGAAGCCAAGAAGAGTCAGTTGCTGGAAGACTTTGGCGGGATGCGAGTCGAAGATTTTGACTATCCCGTCTATATCTCGGGTGAGCGAGCCTACTTGATCGCAGATCAGAAAACGATTGCTGTCTGCTCGCGAAATGTTGCCGGCGAAATGGTTTCAGCCGTCGTGGGTCGCAATCCGGCTCCTGACGGTATTGACGAATTGCTGCCGCTGACCGACCGCGAACGGCACTTAACGATGGTTATTGTCCCGCGCACAATACGTCTGCACGCCGGGTTCTGGTTCCCCGAGAATGTGAAGCCGTTCATCATGCAGGCCTGTAACTGGTTCGGCGACGAAGTTGAGTCTGCAGCATGGAGCCTTCATCTGGGAGAAGAGAGTTTCTACTCCGAGATGTTCCTGCGAACGACATCGGGAATCACGTCTGCAAATCTGGAACGTGAGACTCGCAAGAAGTTGAGCAAGCTGCCCTACGAGCTACTCGAAAACGTTCAGAAGATGGCGCCGAAGGAAGCCGGGAAGCGAAAGCTGATTGGCCGACTGCCGAAAATGACCGAAGTCGTTTCGCTTGCTTCAAAGACCAGCCACGAAGCTCGCTATGTGCATATCGTGGCATCTCTACCAGAGCGAGCCGCACCGAATCTGGCACTGGCATCGATCCTGGCTTGGGATGAATCAACTCGCACTGACTTCACGAAAGAAAAGACAACCAAACCATCGACTGATGAACCGAAATTGCCTGACCTGATCGCAGACCGATTGAAGATGAAAATCGATATCGATTTCCGACGAACGCCGCTTCAGGACGCGGTTGCCTTCATCGGCGGTGAAATCAAAACGACCTTCGACATTGATGGTGATGCATTGAAGGCTGGCGGCTTCACAAAAAACATGCCGCAGACTTTCAAGGAAGATAAGATCACTGCCATTGATGGAATCTGGAAGATTCTAGAACGCTACCAGGATCCCGCCAAACCAACTCAGTCGATGGTGCTGGTCGTTGAAGAAAAGAGCAAAAGGATTCTACTTACCACCGCTGCTGTTGCCGAACAGCAGAAATTGACACCTTACGAATTCAAGAAATAGAGCGGCCTTTTGATTTGAGCCGCTGATTGCGTGAAGATCCCATCCGGCTGTCCGATTGGTCTCTTATGTCGCCTGGTCAATGTCCCTGTCCAGCATGCGGCACGACCCTGCGGGTTCGTGATCGATCTTTCGTCGGCAGAAAAATTGAATGCCCGGACTGCCGCGTCAAGCTGCTTCTCAAACTGAACGATGACCGCGAATTCGAGGCCGAGGTTGTCACGTCGGAAGACGAAAAGCCGCAACCGTCAGCGAAACGTACTCAATCGAGGCCAAAAGCGACCGACCGGCCTGCACGAAGCTTTTCCGATGCGCTGTTGTCTCCGCTCGTTGTCGCCTGGGCTCTCGGCATCGGGCTAACAGCCTTCGTTGCGATCATGCTGTTACGTCCGGCAGTACGGTTTCGTCCCCTTTCATCAGACAATGTACCGCAGGCCACAGAGACTCAGCCCGTCAACGAACCTGCCCCACAAACCAACACCGAGACGACTGAAGTTGCTGTACAGCCTTCTGTGCCGACGCCGCCATCGATTGCTGAAAAGCCGATTGCTCCCGACGTTCCGCCAATGCCCGTTGAGAAGCAACCGAATGTTCCTGACACTGAAAAGCCTGCCGCCGTTGTTGCAACCCCAATGCCGGAAACTCCAATGCCTGCGGTCACTCCAGTAACGCAGAAGCCTGCCGTTGTGAGTCCTCCGAAGGTCAATCTTGACGATGTTCTGAAGCAGCGATTGACCGGTTTCGCGACAAGCTCCAAGAAGCCAAATCGACGCCTGGACCTGATCGAACAACTCGATGAATTGACAGGACATCGGATCAAATTCGATCGTGAGGAACTGGGTGAAAAGAAGCTGATGCAACCCGTTTCGATCTCGGTCGAAGTGATCACCGTCGGCGCACTTCTGAAGCTTGTGCTCGAACCCGCCGGATGGGAATACGTGATCGAAGATGACTATCTTCGCCTGAAACCTCGCCAGGTTGCAGGTTCGGCAACACCGTAACTCGACAGCTTGATTGACGCTATCTCTGAGAGGCTTCTAGATGCGATTCGCCTTATTCTGCGCTCTGTTTGTCGGCGTATTGACCACGGAATCTCGGGCCGACGAATCATCTTCGGCACCACGCCCCAACGTGCTGTTCATTCTGTGCGACGACTTGCGCTGGGATTCCCTGGGATGTGCTGGTCATCCGCATCTGAAGACACCGCATATCGACAAGCTGGCGAGTGAAGGTGCCTTTTTTGCCAACGCATTTTGTACGACGTCGCTTTGCTCGCCCAGTCGAGCGTCGATACTCAGCGGCCTGTATGCACACACGCATGGAGTCACAAACAACTTCACAGAGTTCCCGACCGAGATGGCCAGCTTTCCTCGGTTGCTGCAGAACGCCGGGTATGAAACGGCCTACATCGGCAAGTGGCATATGGGAGAAAACAACGACGAAAAGCGACCCGGTTTCGATTACTTCGTCACACACAAGGGCCAGGGAAAGTACTTCGACACCGAATTCAACATGGATGGCCAGCGACGCGAAGTGGTGCCGGGGTATTACACGACCGTGGTCACTGACATGGCCGAAAAATGGCTCAAACAGCCTCGAACCAAGCCCTGGGTCCTGATGCTCGGACATAAAGCCCCGCATAGCTTTTATACGGCCGAGGAGAAATATCAACAGGCTTTCGACAAGGTGGAAGTGAAGTATCCTGACACGGCGTTTGCACTGGAAACTCAGCCGAAGTGGATCAAGGAGCGACTGCCCACATGGCACGGGATCTATGGCCCTCTGTTTGACTTCCGCAAGAAATTCCCCGATGACCGGCCGGAAGCCGTTGCCGATTTCGCGAAGATGATCCGCAGTTACTGGTCGACGATACTGTCTGTTGACGACAGCGTAGGCAGACTGGTTCAGCACCTGAAGCAAACAGGGCAGTTCGATAATACGATCGTTGTATTCATGGGAGATAACGGACTGCTGAATGGCGAACATGGCATGGTCGACAAGCGGACTATGCATGAGCCCAGTATTCGAATCCCGCTGATTGTCCGTTATCCGGCGCTGACCGCTCAGCCAAAACGAGTTACCGGAATGGTCCTGACAGAAGATATCGCTCCAAGTCTACTGGAACTCTGTGGGCGTCCCGTACCCGCGAATCTTCACGGACGTTCCTGGAAAAAGCTGGTTCAGTCGGGCGATCCCACATGGCGACGTTCATTTCTGTATCACTACAACTATGAAAAGCAGTTCCCGTACACACCAAACATTCGCGGCGTCCGGACCGAGGACTGGAAGTACTCACATTACCCTCACGGCGACGGCCAGCCCGATCGTCATCTGGCTGAACTGTATGATTTGAAAAATGACCCGGACGAACGCCACAATCTCGTGGCGGACCCACGGTACGCCAGTCGACTGAAAGAGATGCAGGCAGAACTGGCTCGCGTGCTCGTCGAAGTTGGTATCACTGAAGACAAGATGCCGCTCGATGAAGGGATCAAGCAACAGCTTCCTGATCAGAAAATCCGTTAATGATGTCTTCGCAAATCGTCTTAATCGAAAGTTGATTCTCATGAACGCAAAAGATGTGATTCGCAGCACGATGGAACTCAGCATGACGGTCCTCAAGAGCTATTTCGGGGATATGAGCGATGCTGAACTGATGACTCGCCCCGGTGCCGGTTGTAATCACCTGGCCTGGCAGTTGGGACACCTGATTTCGTCTGAAGCGGGATTGCTGAAGGGCGTTTGCCCGGATGCCGTCGTCGATCTTCCCGCTGGTTTTGCAGATCAGCATTCCAAAGCAACGGCAGGATCTGATGATCCCGCCAAATTCTGTACGAAGCAGCAGTACATTGACTTGTTCGACAAGGTTCGGGCTGTAACGCTCGCTGCTCTGGAAAAGGTGCCTGAAGCGGAACTCGACAAGCCAGGACCGGAACGAATGCGATCCATCTGTCCGACAGTCGGCTCATATTTCAATCTGATTGGCAGCCATCCGATGATGCATGCCGGGCAGTTCGTTCCTGTCCGTCGTGCTCTCGGCAAGCCAGTGCTCATGTAGATTCGTCGCGAGTTTTAGTGGGCACTCATGGCGATTTGAGTGTCTCTGCCATTTGCAACCAGTGTGCCACGCAACGCAGGTAACGATTTTTGGCTGCGTCTAATTTGCGGTCAGAATTACACTTGAGGAGCATGGTACGACGCTGAAGGCGTCGCAGATCGTAGCCGGGGGGCGGAGCGAAGCTTCGACCCCCGGATCGAAGAAATCGCCAACGCAAAGCATCCTGAAGGGATGCCAGATCGCGTCATACCGAACGGATTTACAATCTCAGGGGCACGTGACCCAAGAACTCACTCAACGGGGATTTGAGGGAAATCAATCAAAAACGACGTGTGCCGATTCTATTTTGGGCGTGAAGTCGACTTTTTCTGGCATCCCTTCAGGATGCTTTTACCAATTCGATTCCGTTCCGGGGGTTTCCGCTTCGCTACAACCCCCGGCTACGATCTGCGATCGCTTCGCGATCAAGATTACAGGCCAAACCTCACAATTTCACCGACAAATATCGTTACCCGCGTTGAGTGGCATGCCTGGCGGCTTTGCGACGGGCGTGGTCTCCTGTCTCTACGGTTGCTGGACTCGATGACATTGGCGACCATGATACTACTGCTGTCAGGGATGACTCAAACCGATGGCCTGTAGAGTCTGCTCAGCAGCGTTCAAGGCGATCGGAGCGATCAGCTGCGGAATGCCAGTCGCATTCGGTGTCGCGCCCGGATAGCTGATCATGGTCTTGCCGTCCGGGCCGATCATTCTCTGCACAAGGTAACCGCTAAAACCGGTCTTGCTCCCCAGGCGGACAAAGCAAGAGGAACTCCAGTTGAAGAGAATCAGTGGGACGTCACCAATTTCCTCACCGTCGTCGTAAAACGTGAATTGCAGAATTACTTTGCCAAAAGAGTTCTTAAACGTATCTGTTTCGATCACAGTTTCCAGCCAGCCGTTCATGGTGTCGGGGTCTGTTGCGGCCTCGCCGATCTCGTGGCTCGTCACAGACGTCAGTTCATCTCGAGCATTCGCGAATCCCTGCGAGGATGGCGATGGATTCGGAGAACCTGGATATGGCATGACAGCGTAGGCAAACGACTTGGTGACGCCGCCGGAGGTGAAGCTGGCGTAATTGTGATAGCCCAGGAAGGAGTTGATACTGGTGGCCCCACCACCCGCATCGATCGCCACACCGGGTTCAGTGTAGACCACGTAAAGAGTATTGTCTGCGGGTGTCACCAGGCTGTTGATGTTCGTGACCAGAATATTCTGAATCTGTGTATCTGTCAGGTAAGTTCGCTTACTCTTGGAGTAATGCGGCAGGGTTCCGGTCAGAACCACTCCCGGAGCTGCAGTTCCCGTTGAAACACCATATGGTGACAATGTACTCATGAACGATGAGCCCACGATGTAGCTCAGGAAGCCCTCAAGGTACGTAACATCCGAGGCGTTAGATTTCCCAGTCCCGAACGCAGGTCCCAAATACACCCCCTGCACCTGGATATTACTGATCACCTTGGCGCCCGAAGCGGGAATTTTTGGTGGAGTACCTGTGTAAGTCACGGAAAGCGTCGTGCGACCAGTGCTGGCTGGCTTTCCGGAACCGTCCGGCGAAAAGCCGAGTTCGAAAAGGTTCGGCCTTGGTGTTTTGGGGCGAATGACGGTCGGCAGTTTTGGGTCACCAGCTATCGCGAAGTTCGTGGCCAGAACAGTAACGATCCCCACCAGCGACAAAGCCTGAAAG
Organism: uncultured Schlesneria sp.; assembly: GCA_963977965.1. Lineage (GTDB taxonomy): Bacteria > Planctomycetota > Planctomycetia > Planctomycetales > Planctomycetaceae > Schlesneria. The sequence continues at coordinate 13,607 of CAXBSB010000069.1, read as the reverse complement.
AACACAGACATCAAGCAGTTTCGTTTGCTCTTCACGGCGTCACCCTATGCAAATCCTCAACAACATCTCACGGCCCGTGGAGACAGTCTATCTGTCACGCATCGTGGTTCAAGCAGTTTCTTATCGCCCCGTAACGTCTTACGAGAAGTTAAGTTCTTAGCCCGCATCCGATTGAAGTGTGGCGTTCCGCGGGCATTTACGGCAGCGTCTTATGGATTGAGATGTGTGCGCGTGATTGTTCGGGTCTGAATGATGGATGCGACATCATCCGTTGTTTGAAATGCGGCCTGGATCGATTCTGTTTGAGGCACGTTCTTGATTTTCTCCAGATAGAAATCTGCTCCCTCACGCACCATTCCCTGATTTGCCTCATTCATACTGGAATGGGCAATCAGGACTGGGCGAATCGGTTTACCCGTGAACCACCTAATGACTTCCGTCCCGAGGCGCCCGTCAATGAAGAAGTCGATAAACAAGATGTCCGGAATATTTGCTTTTTCGAATTCAATAATGATCTGTCCGACAGAAAAGAAAGTTCGCAACTCACATGATGCAGCGAGTGCAGCAGGAAAACTGCGCCTCCAGGTGTCATGATTTGCATGGTTGTCATCGACAAACCATATTTGAGTACACATCCGATCACGCATCGTGTCGATTCCTTCCTTGAGCGATCCCGTGATCGTGCCTCGCATTTCGCCGTGATATTTCTATTCGACGGAATTAACCAACTGATTAGCTGGCACGTGAAAGCTGTTCGTCAAGTGACCAGCCGACAGGTCGTTTGGCGGCCTCGAACCACTTCATTCCATCTTGAATCCACTCTGCAAGGAATTGTTCGAACGTCACTGGTGGTGCCGTTCCCGGTTCGTCGTCATTTCCGAACTCAAACCCGCAGCAGGAACATACTTCGTAAGATGGCATCCCAAAGTACACCGAATACGGAGCACTCACGCCACGAATGAGTTTTCTGCCGTTGGCATTTGCATAAGGGAGACTCGACAGCCCCACGTAGCCGCAACAGGGACAAACATACTCTGTCATTGTTGTGAGCGCCGTCAGTTTTCTCGAAAAGGCGGAGGTGATGCGTTCCACAAAAGAGACGATCATGGATCTCGATCAGGCTACCGCTGAACCACGTTGTCGCCATTCGCACTGAAATCCGGAAAAATGCACCCGCTTGAAATGAAGCCTGTTTCGATGGCTATTTCTTTTGCTTGTTAGCCGCGAGCGACTTCTCTTGCGCTGCAGCTTCGGCCAGGATCAGCTTTTGTTCGGCGGACAGGATACCGTCCAGCCGGAGCAGGAAATCCGCAGCGATACGCTCCTGTTGTTCTTTTCGAAGTGTTGCGGTCGCTTCCTCGTTGCCCTTGACCATCCCGTACCGTGGCTCAAACTCCCTTCCCACGGCGGACAGCACATCTCCATAGGCTGCGTTCGCCTTTTCAATGATCGCACGCTGGTTCGCGTCAAGGATGTTTGAAGCCTTCTGGCGCAGATCCATCTGGGCATCGTTCACCAGTTTGTGACGTGCTTCGCGCTGTGCTTCTGTCAGGTTCGGATCTTTGCGAGATCCTGCCCGGATCGCTTCGCTGTCGATTGTCGCCTGACGCGCTTCGTGCAACTTTGCGATCTGATCAGGAGTCAGCATCAGTACGGCGTTCAAACCAGGAACAAACTGATCGCAGAACTCTCGCTTGGGAGCGGACCAGAACGGAAAGTTGCCGATCGCGGGCTTCTTTTCAGCAGCGACTGCGACTGCGGACATTGCGAGGAAGAGGACGATGGCACGAATCATGGTCGGTTCCTGCTGAATGGATGATTGGCGACAATGGCAGCATTTTAGCAGAAATGGAGAGCTACTACTAAAACGGTTATCAATTCGTTGACGACATGGCACGCTCCAGATGCCAGGTACTGATGGCCAGGTCGGACTTCAGCCGTTCGTATTCAGCTTGCGGATGATCGGTGTCTGGATCGGCTCCACGCTTAACGGCTCGAATCAGGACGTTCTTGGGTGTGTGCTCCATCTCGATGAATTCCAGAACTTGCGTTCGGTATCCATGAGCGTCGAGAAACCTTGCTCGTAAGGCATCCGTCGCCATGGCCGCAAATCGTTCGCGGAATATGCCATACCCGGTCAGTCCAGGCAGCACCTGTTGATTCAGCGCGTGATTGAGTTCGTGCTGACAGCATGGGGCTGCCAGGATTGCTTCGCACCCCCAGCGAATAGCTCCTGCCAGAGCATCGTCCGTTGCCGTGTCGCAGGCGTGCAGCGAAACCGCGAGATGAACATGACCTGCCGGTTGGAATGATTCGATACGCCCGAGTTGAAATGACAAGCCGGTGCAATCGAGCGTTGCTGCGATTCGAGTGCAGTCGGCGATCACGTTTTCCTTGATGTCCAGACCGACAATGGACACGTCACGACGATGGATTCTTGTGAGCAGGTGATGCAGAGCAAACGTCAGATAGCTCTTGCCGCAGCCAAAATCGACGACATTTAATACCCCCTCAGCGGGAAGATGTGGCAGCAGATCATTGACGAATTCGAGATAGCGGTTGATTTGCCGGAACTTGTGATACATGGTCGGCTTGATCTGGCCTGACGGAAGCATCACCCCGATCTCGATCAGGAACGGACAAGGGACACCGGCCGGAATCAGATATTGCTTCTCGCGATTATGATGCAGATCAGCCGCCGCTTTGAGCGAAGGCTTCGACTTCTTCATGCGGATCTGGCCACTGCGATGACGCTTGAATTCGAGATCTTCCATGGTCGTGAACAAATGGGCATCGGCAAACGTGACACAGAAGACGCTGGGAACTCGCTGTTTCAGTTCCTCGGCACTCAGGTTCTCATGATTCTCTTTCGAACCAACTCGCGAAGTCCACTGATATTTGACTTCGTCCCGCAATTGAATCGGACGGACTGTCACCTTGGGAGAGGTTCCTCGCACAGGCTGCAACGGTTGGCTGAGCGTCAGTCGCAGAAAAGTGTCGTCGTTCAGGGCCGTGTTGAGGGACTCGAAGAGAGATGTCATATCAGAGAAAATCCAAATCAAGGGCGGCTGGGATTCGCGTTCTACAAATTGTACGATGCGGTCAGGATGTCGGAGCGAAAGCGTTTGCATCAAAACGCCAGAACAGAGCCAAAGCATCGCTTTTGAAATCTTCTCCCAGGAAGATTTTCAGGGAGTTGCGAAACAGTGTCGCCCCGACCTCCCGATGCCGTTCAGAATTTGTACGATGTGGCACCCGTAGCGGGAAGTGATTCGAGCCGAGAAGCCAGGATGTCTGTGAATAATTCGTCATTTCATGTCCGCCGTGCCTCCATCCAGGATGTAGAGGGGTTGCAGCAGTTTATTGACCCGTTCGTTGCACAGGGCCGTCTGCTGCCGCGTACCAAAGATGAACTTGAAGACCTGACCGAGAATGGTTTCCTCGCAATTGCAGCCGACCGAATCGTCGGTTTTGCGGCTCTGGAGATCTATTCCACGAAGCTGGCAGAACTACGCAGCCTGGCGGTCTCGTCCGATTTCCAGGGACAAGGCATTGGCAAAGCCCTGGTAACGGCGTGCGTCGAACTCGCTCGAGAAAAGCACATCTTCGAAGTGATGGCGATCACTTCATCCGACGAGTTCTTCCAGCGATGTGGATTTGATTTCACATTGCCGGGGGAAAAGAAAGCGGTCTTCTTGCAGACTCGCGAATCTTATTGAGATTCCCGCGTAAGACATTCGGCGATTGTCAATTATCGTATCGATCCCAGAATGGATCTGATGTGATCATCGCCGATCATCAGAAGCCCGGGTTCACAGGGGCTGCAGGGCCACCGCCGCCGGTTTGACCAGTCCCGCCCGCGGTGGGTGCTGGCGGAGCGACCTGGATTGGCGCAGCGGCTGGTCCTGTGGAACCTTCATACGTTTTACGACGCATCGCGTACCTGATCGGGAACGATGGCCAGATCGTGTTGTGGTACGGCTGACTTTTGTCACCAAGCACTTCGTACTTGCCGTCAAAGGCATGTGTGATGACGGTCTTGGTGTTGGAGTCAAAATACTTGACGTGTGAGAACGGCTTTTCAGTGATGTACTGTGTGAAGCCAAGCCATTGACGATCAGGAGCCAGCCCAAAAAACGCGGCCTGTTCGGGCTTGAATCCAAGAAACTCACGAGAGAAGGGAGCCGTGTGCATTGAGGTCAACAGGACCGCCATCGTGACGTAGCCAGTCAATGCACTGAAGACCCAGCGGCCTGCCTGATCGATTGTCGACGGAAGTTGAATGAACGTGGGTGACAATTGTTCTGTCCCCAGTCGCAGTGCAAAGATGAATCCGATGAAAAGTCCCAGCAGGGCCACGATGTCGGAGAATTTCTTGAAGTCACCCAGCATCCCGTCCAGGAATCCTGCCAGTGGCTCGAAGAAATTCATTGCCAGCAGTCCTGCAATCAGGACACAAAGGAATGTATGAGCGGCACCCCACAACCCTTCGGCTGCAACGCACCACACGATAATTCCAATCACGATCAGGCAACAGACGTCGATCATGAAAAACTCAATCTACCTGGCAATTCGGAACTAGACATCATTCGTCAAAATCAACACTACTTGACGACTCGCATCATTTCGTCGACCGAGGTAATCCCCTTGACGACCAGTCGCAAGCCTTCTTCTTTCATATAAAGCATCCCATTCTTGCGGGCTTCCGCCTTGATCGCCGTCAGGTTGGGCGTCTCGCGAATCAAATCTCGCAACCGGTCGGTAATCACCAGCAATTCGTAGACACCAATTCGCCCGACATAACCAAGGTCGTTACATGTCGGGCACGTTGCTTCGCGTGTCGATGGTGGTCGATAGAACTTGTCGACCTTGTCGCCGGGCAATCCAATCTTCTGCAACAGGTCGGCCGTTGGCTTATAGGCTTCCTTGCAATCGTTGCAGAGCTTGCGAACGAGTCGCTGGCCGAGGATTGCCGAGATCGAACTGGAAAGCAGGAACGGTTCGACTTCCAGATCGATCAGTCGGAACAAGGCGGCAATGGTGTCGTTCGCGTGCAATGTTGAGAACACCATGTGACCGGTATTTGCGGCCTGGCAGGCGATCTTTGCGGTTTCACCATCGCGGATTTCACCGACCATCACGATGTCGGGGTCTTGTCGCAGCACGCTTCTCAACGAACCGGCGAACGTCTGGCCCGCCTTGCTGTTGATTTCGATCTGCGTCACATTCGCCATCTTGTATTCGACGGGGTCTTCGATCGTGATGATGTTGTTTTCGTAGGCATCGATTTCCTGCAGCGCGGCGTACAGCGTCGTTGACTTACCAGCACCGGTCGGTCCGCAGGTGATCATCATCCCGTGTGGCTGGTGAGCGATTTCCTGAAGCTGCTCGACCATCTGCTTCCGCATCCCCAGGTCGGCCAGCGTCTTGGCTGACGAACCCTTGTCGAGAATACGGATCACCATCTTTTCACCACCCTGCAGACCTTGAGTGGCAACACGGAAGTCGATCTGACGCCCTTCCATTTCCGCACGGAAGCTGCCGTCCTGCGGCTTGCGACGCTCGGTGATGTCCATCGACGAAAGGACTTTGAAGATATTGACCAGTGCATCCCCTGTAGGACGGTCGAATGATTCCGCGGGGTACATCACACCGTCGATGCGCAGTCGCACCGACATCTCGTCCTCTTTCGGTTCCATGTGAATATCGGTCGTGCGACGCAGGATTGCATCGTAGACCAGTTCTTTGGCGGCCAGATAGCCTTTTGAGCTTTCAACCTGACGCGATCGGTCCACTTCGCCAGCACCCTTGCCCGATTTTCCAATCAGCTTGATAGGTGGACCAACCACGGATTCGCGTTGTTCCCGCGAACCGACTTGAATTCCCAGCTTGGACAGCAGCCGGATCGTCACAGAGCGAATATGTCGACGTGTCAGGACCTTGCCTGAATCGGGAACTCGTTTGTTGCGTTCGACGACGTAAAGGCCCATCGGCACGGCGTAGCCAATCGTCATGACCACGAAAGCAATCCCGAAACTGGGTGAGCAGAGCGCCCCCACGAACCCTACGACCCCAGCCAGCAGGACGACTGAGTTCCACAAATCGGGCCGAACCTTCAAAGAATTGGCATCGCCATCAATCCATCCGGCAGTCCACGTCCACAGTAGGAAAAGGCCGATGAAATACAGGAAGGCGCCCGTGTTCAGATAAAAACCTGCCAGACGCGGATCTTTCGGGTTACTACCGCGATAGAACGGTCCCGGATACGGAGGGTAGGCGTTCGGATCGCGAACAACGGCGGGGGCAGGAGCAGGAGTCGTGACCGATGGTGCCGGGGCAGTCTGTTGTGCCGAAACGTGCGTTTCTGCACTGACAATCCAGGCGGTTGCCAATGCCACAACGCAACAGAGTAAAAATCGATACGACACGGATTCGGTCCCCGACTCGAAAGCAGCAAACTTGGCAATCGAATGAACGACAAGTTTCAGACGCACGCGGTCTGTAATCCTATTCCGGAAAGTCTACTGTATCAGACGAAGTTGGAACAAACGTCGGATGTCCCGAAATCGAATTCCTGACGAAATCCTAACGCCAGCCCTGAGTGAAATTGGAAGTCATTCTGACTTCGTTACGTCCAAGCTGGAAATCGTGTCGAGAATTCAGGATCGACCGATCAGAATTCGATCTCGATTAACTGTTTTTCACGCAGCAACTTGGATTCAACGCGGATCGCGTCTTTAACAAGACGGTCGGCGCCAGGAACGCGAATGCGAATCTGAACGCTTCCATCAACAACATTAAATGATTCGTCGCGACGAAAGCGGATGACCTGCTTATAACCATCAGTTCCAGTCACCATTCCCGTCAGATCATTCCCGCGGTAGGTCTTGATATTCGGCGGAAGGCGAAACTGGATAACGATTTCGTACGAAACACCAGGAACTGGATCGCGAGGGTCCGTCCAGGCAGAAAAACTTCCCTTCGTCACAGCATAGCCAGGGATCTTGACCGCTGGAACAGCAATCGCATCACCATCGGCGGATCCGTTGCCGTTTCCCTTACCTGCCCCACCGGCGATCCCCATGATGGAATCACTCGGGTCGAACGCCTTCTCCAGATCCATCATTTGGGAAACGTCCGTGAACTGAACGGGTGCCGCATCCTGGCCGGCCTCGATCGGAGTCACCGCATCCAGTTCCATCTCCTCGGCAACCTCTGCGTCGCCCATTTCTCCAAAAATATCCAGAGACCGGCGCAGGGAAGGGCTGCTGAGAACGAGGAGCGCGAGGACGCAAAGCAGGACGGAGTGCAGGACGAACGATGCCATCACGCCAGCCATCGCACTGCTGCGAATCCATCGCAACAGCAATCCTTTCAACGAGTTATCCTCGGGTGGCAATTCGTGTTCAGCAACGGTCACGGCAACCGCAACAGGTTTGGCCGATGGTGGAGGTGGGGTGAAAACGAGCGGCGGAGGCGGGGCCGGCGGAGTGGCTGGCTTCGTAAAGTTCAGCTCAGGAAAGGGTTCGGGAGATTCTACAGGTTTCTCGATCGACCGTTCGAGCGTTGTGTCAGGATCGCTTGGCTTGCTCGGGACCGCCGCCGATTCTGTTTCATCGGGCAGGCTTTCGAATTCGACTTCCAATTCCGAGTTGCCGACTTTTTCGGGCATCTCGGCCACGCGAGCGCGTCGAGCGGCCAACCAGGGAGGGACAGTAGACTCAGTCGACGACGGTGCCGCCGTCGGCATTCGGCCTGAACTGAGTGGCAAATCTGCCATTTTTACTGCCTGTCGAGACGGTTACCGGCCCGAAAACCGTCTGGTTACTGACGTTTTCAGCACCACGCTTCGTAGGGAATTCCGACTGATCAACCTGACCAGACTCAGGTCGACAAGTTCTTCAGCTTCCCAACGCTCCAAATATTATACGTCGACACGATCGAGTTCCCTACAAGAGAAATTGCGAAAATCTGTCGTAATCGGCAATTTACTGACTTTGTCTGAAGTCATGCGGATCGGCCACGGCGTCATTGAAATCACACAAAGTTGAGAATCGAGAATGGCAACCTTCCTTCAGAACCTCAAACAGCTTCTGTTTGGGCGACCACAGGGGCAACCCTATCAGTCGGCCAGGTTGAACGAGTTTTGGGCGGCCCTGAATGCCGCAACCAACTCTTGGCGTTCCGGCAACACTGCTTTAGCAGAGCAGCAATGCCAGGCGATGATCCACCAACTGCAGGAGATTGCAAACGAGCATTCGGACATCGCTTCTCAAAGGTTCGTCGCGGGAGGTTTCTTTGATGTCGGTGGCGTCTATCGGGAAATGGAACGTGTTCCAGACGCAGAACGCTGTTTTGCCATCGCAATCGAAAAGTTTGAGAGCCTCAGTAGTCATTTCACGGAGGCTCGCTATGCAGATTCGATGCTCGCAGGATGTCAGAATCAATTGGGCATGCTTTACAGCGACTGCGGCCCCCTCGATCAGGCAGAATCGGCATTAGACAACGCGATCGCCCGGCGGAAACGAATCATGTCAGAAGTGCCAGATGACATGGAGAATCGAATCTATCTTGCGGGTGCGATCTGCAACCGGGCACATGTCGCTAGCAAGCTGGGACAACGGGAGTCAGCGATTTCTCTTTACGATCAGTCGCTGCAGTTAATCGATGAAACGATTCCACCGTGCGACTGCGGATGTCGCGACGCGATTTTCAGTGCCATTTCCGAGTTAAACGGCCACCCTCACTGGGTCTTGACCGCCCATCGCTTCCGCCAGAATGCCGAAGCCGGACGACGATACCTGACAGATCCCAGCGCCGACCTTGATGAAAGCTAAGGTGGCCTCCACTGAAGAATCTGCGGATCAAATGTGTTGCCGGTATCACAATGCTGCCGTCATTCCCGCGACTGCGAGAAACCGGCGAGCGCAACGCGATTGACGGAATTCGAATGAAAGTCTGCGCGGCAATGACAAATCACCTGCTTCCTGCACTCGCATTCCAAACGTAGTAATGTCCATGAGGATGCGGCTTGGCTGGCTTGCTTGATTTGACCGACCCGCTAGACTGCTCCCTGGCGTTATTTCCTCAGAGGCGAATTCCTCATTTGGGCGCTGCGATCACTACGGGGTGTCAACGAGGGTTTGTCGAGGTTTTTATCTGCTCCTAACGATATCAGAAGCCACTTGCGCCCGTAGCTCAGCTGGATAGAGCAACGGATTTCTAATCCGTCGGTCGGAGGTTCGAATCCTCCCGGGCGTACTTTTGGTGGCCGAGGTGTGCAGATCGAGACGTTCGGCTCAAGTGCCGTCACGATGCCAGCCCTGCTCACTCTCAACCGGTCGTCGTCTGACAATAAGTCAGCGCTTTTTCGGGGTTCAAAATGCTTGACTGGTTGAAATGTTTATAGCCACATAAATCTGATGTCCATCGATGCTCCACTCGCTGCGGTCTACAGTGGACACGGACGGTTTCTCCATTTCTTTGGCAAGCTCGCCCTGGTTTTTGGCCGATCACACAAGTATCGCTTGATCTGTGTCGACTTTTACGGCTACAATTTAGCGAGTCCCGCTCATACTGCCGACCGACTGACTTCCCGCCTCCGTCATCCCGCCCTTGAGGAGCCACGCCATGTTGAACCTCTTTCCTGGTTTTGCGCGAACGTGCCAAGGGGTCTCTCGACGCAGTTTTCTGCAGCTTGGATCGCTGGCGGGGCTCGGTGTCAGCTTGCCGCATGTATTTGCACAGCAAGCTTTAGCGAAGAATAACTCAGGACGGCACATTTCTCAGATTGGTACCGACACAAACTGCATCCTGATCTGGACTCAGGGTGGAACCAGTCACCACGACACGTTCGATCCGAAGCCTCAGGCACCTGTGAGTGTGAAGGGTGAGTTTGGTGTGATCGACACGGCGGTCCCCGGAATCCAGTTCACTGAAATTCTGCCGAGAATGGCGCAGGAACTCGGTCGGTTCGGCTTGTTGCGAAGCTGGAACCCGATGAATGGCAGTCACGGGATTGCCGATCAGCATGTCCTTTCCGGGCGTAAGTTCAATCCGGCGATCCCTTACCCGACCATCGGTTCGGTTGTCAGCCATGAACTTGGGTTCAAATCGGCGATGCCGCCATTCATTCAGTTGGGAAGTTCGATCGATCACCGGTTCGGGGGTGGGACTTCAGGGATCCTGGGACTGGAACACAGCCCATTCGAAATTCTTGCCGACCCCAATGCGGCCAGTTTCGTGGTCCGCGATATCACTCCTCCCAATGGGATCAGCAACGAACGCGTTGACCGACGCAAGAAGGTGCTGGGGATGATCGATGGATTCCAGCGGCCAAACAGTGTTCAACCCGTGGAATTCGTCGCACTGGATGAGAACTACAAAACCGCGCTGAACATGATCACGGCTCAGGAAACCCGGAAGGCGTTCGAGGTCGATAAAGAAGATCCGAAATTGCGAGATCAGTATGGACGGAATCCGTTCGGTCAAAAGTGCCTGCTGGCTCGTCGCATGATCGAAGCGGGTGTCCGGTTCGTCACTTTGACAGACGGTGGCTGGGACACTCATCAGAACAACTTCAAGAGCCTGAAAGACAACCTGATCCCCAGAATCGACCGGGCGCTGCCTCAGCTGCTGATCGATCTGGAACAGCGAGGTCTGCTGGAAAAGACGCTGGTTGTCTGGCTGACAGATTTCGGCCGCACTCCAAAGATCAATTCGGCAAGCGGTCGCGATCACTGGGCCTCGTCCGGGTTTGCTGTGATGGCGGGGGCGGGAGTTCCCGGTGGCAGCGTGATTGGTGCCACGGACGATGAAGGGGGACAGCCCACCCGTAACCAGTATTTCAGTGAAGACATTGTGGCGACAATTTACCACAAGCTCGGTCTTCCTCTGGATCTGCATGTGCAGGCACCAGACGGTCGACCTGTGCGATTGATTGAAGGCAATTTGATCCGGGAATGGGTGTGACGCTGGTTTCGCGGTGTGGTCGCGGCTCAGGAGCTGCGACGCAAGTCGCTTTTTGAAAACAGTTTACGACTCGACAATGCAAAATCGACAGTCTTTCGGCGATTGACTGGAATGCAAACGAGTCAGAAGATATACTTTTTGTCCCTGCGTGGAACGGCGGTTTGCGCGGGGTGATCGTTGGCCGCTGACTCAATAGCCTTTGCCCTTTGGTTTTTTATCCATGCCAAACACTGAAAGTGCCCGTCGTGCCCTGCGGAAAATGGAACGTCGCCGAGTGCGCAATCGTCATCAGCGATCTGCGTTGCGAACGTCCGTCAAGAAGGTGCGCGCCGCTGCCGCTGCTGTTCCAACCGGAACCCAGACTCTTGCTGAAGCCAAGTCGGCACTGATGCTGGCGATCAAGAAGATTGACCAGTCGGCTGCCAAGCACCTGATTCATGCAAACAAGGCTGCCCGCGACAAGTCACGCCTGACGAAGCTGATCAACAAGCTGTCTGCTGCACCAGCAACTCCTGCTGCAGAAACCCCTGCGACGTAATTTGTCGGACGGGTTCACGCCCAATCAATGAACGCCAGCATGTTGCTGGCGTTTTTCATTGGGATCGTGGAATTCTGTGGTGAACCGCAGTCCCGGTGCGGGCCTCGCTTCCGTGCCATGTCGGAACATCGGTGCGACACTGCAGCGTGACGCCAGGGCGTCATACTAAAATCGGATGCGATCTATTTTCGCGGAATGGGTCGCTGACTGCTGAATTCCCTGATCCATCGTTTATACTGTCGCGTTCCCAAGCGGGACTCTGTCGAGTCCAGCATTTGCATCTCTTCTTGGCGGAAGGGCTTCGTATGGTCTGGGCGGCGTTTGTGCTGCTGGTGTTGTTCATCCTCGCATTCGACCTGGGGATCTTCAGCCGGGAATCGAAGGCGCTCAGTGCGCGTGCCGCACTGACTCGAACAACCATCTATTTCGTGCTGGCACTGGCCTTCACCGTTTTCGTGTTTTTCGCATACGAAAACAAATGGGGGGGGCTGGGTGTCTACGCGATGCCGGAAACGGAACATGGACACGAACTGGAACCCGGAACACATCCCGCCAGCGACCTGCCCAAAAATGGCTGGGAAGCGGCGGCCCAGTTCTTCATGGGATATATCCTCGAACAATCACTGAGTATCGACAACATCTTCGTGATTGCGTTGATCCTTGGTTATTTCAAGGTTCCTGCAGCGTATCAGCATCGCGTCTTGCTCTGGGGGATTCTCGGGGCACTCGTCATGCGCGGCGTGATGATTTACCTGGGGATCGAACTGATCAAGCATGTCTCCTTCACCATGTATTTCTTCGGTGCTCTGCTGCTGTTCACTGCTTTCAAGATGTTGTTTGCGGGTGAAGGTGAAGTCGACTTCGAACAGAGTCGCATGATCCGCCTGACTCGCAAAATCTTTCGCCTGCACCCCGCGTTTGTTGAAGATCATTTCTTCACCAAAATTGACGGCAAACTGGCGATGACTCCAATGTTTCTGGCGCTGGTGATTGTCGAAACGACGGACCTGGTTTTTGCCGTCGATTCCATTCCCGCTGTGATTGGTCTGACGCAGGATCCATTCCTGGTTTTCACGTCGAACGTCTTCGCGATCCTGGGTCTGCGGAGTTTGTACTTCGCGCTGGCTGATTTGCTCGGTCGATTCCACTACCTCAAGTACTCTCTGGTCGCCATCCTGGCATTTGTCGGAATCAAGATGCTGGTTCACGATTACCTGCCTCACAGTCAGACCGGCACGATCACTTTGATCTCTCTGGGATTCATCGCCGTCAGTCTGGGGGTCGGTATCGGTGCGTCGTTGCTGATTCCAGAAGCACCGCATGACCAGACCGAGCCGACGTGATTGTGTCTGTTGGGAAGGTGGAAACGCAAAGGCGCCAGGGCGCAAAGACGCAAGGAAATGACCGAAGAGCCAATCCTGTCACTCTCTCCGGCGTGGCGCACTATTGCAGGCAAGAGCGGTCTGGCCAGATGACAGGGCAATCGCCTTTTTAAAGCTGGGCTGGTCATTAGCAGGCTCGGTCATGAAAACTCACGAAGAAGAGACGGACAGATTGTCCGTCCTACCCTTGCGTTACCGGTTCCTTTCGCATTCGAGCAATTGTCTCTGTTGTGATCGCTGGATTCCCGACTGTGCGGGAATGACGGCATGCGGCTATGTCTCGAGCAGACTTCGTAAAGCGAGGGCTTCATTGCGTCTTCGCGTCCTGGCGCCTTTGCGTTCTATCCAAATCGAACCGGAACGTGGATCTACGCATTTTCGTTTGTTGTTGTGTCATTTCGGCGGCATACTACTAGACTATAATCTGGTGGCCGCCAATCCGTGACGCTCAACTTGCGAGATCCTCATGATGACACGTTGCTCATTCATCTGCTTATGGACCTGTGCGGCGATCACCCTGATCAACCCGGCCACCGCTCAGGACTTCACGGTCCATACGTTTGAGCGACAGCAACTGACGGACGAGTATCTTTCGGAAGGAGCCAACTTTGGCGACCTGAACAAGGACGGCCGGCCTGATATCGTTCACGGACCGTACTGGTGGGAAGGCCCTGAGTTCAAGAAGCAGCACGAGATCTATCCGCCGGTTCCTCAGA
>CAXBSB010000068.1:0-31957 GCA_963977965.1 uncultured Schlesneria sp. | reverse complement strand
CACTCTTGACGTAACCCATTCTGGGTAAATGAATCCCCTGCACGCATTCCCAAGGTAGCCGCGAAACGCGGCAACCTTGGGCTATATGACGTAACTCCTTCGGAGTATTCGTGACAACAAGTCAGACGAAATCAGTCCCATTGACCTGGCACCAACGGTCCTTCATCCCCGAAGGCCCTTCGGCCTTTCAGGCCTCATGAAAACTTAGGTGGGATCGATTCCAGGGCCGAAGAGGCCCTGGCTGGGTGAACGGCTGGCCCGGTTGGGCCGGCGAAGAAAGATTCAGAGAACCTGCGAGTGACGAATCGCCCAAGGAAAATTCGCTCAACGCTCTACCAGTGTTCCCGGCTGAACCCCTGTGCTTTGTCCTCGTGGGACTTCAGACCACAAACAGTCGATGATTACGCACCGCCACCGGGAGACAAGGATCTGGGTAACGACGACTCCACCCTACTTTGAAAAGGGCAATGGCCCTGCATTCAATTCGTGCTGGTGACGGCATCGCCGAAACAGCGAATTAACGCGATCGCAGGTCAGGATCTAGAAATCGCATTCAATCTCAGGAAACGGATTGAATTGGCTCAGTTCTTCCGTTCTTCACGAGCCTTCATCGCGGCAGCCCGTTCTTCTTCATTCAGCTTGCCGTCGCCATCCTTGTCGAAGCGTTTCAAGATCTCTTCACGGCCGGGACCATTTCCATTCCCAGGTCCGGCTCCACCACCTCGCTCCTCCATGGCTTTGCGAGCCGCGGCGCGTTCGGTTTCGTCCAGTTGGCCGTCACCATTCTTGTCGAATCGCTTCAAGATCGCTTCGCGACCGGGGCCGTTTCCTTCACCGGGTCCGCCTGGGCCTTTACCCATTCCCGGGCCACCTTTTCCAGCACCCGGAAACCCTTGCCCCTGCATCGCCTGGCGAGCCGCTGCCATCTCAGTCGGGTCGAGTTTGCCGTCGCCGTTCTTGTCAAATCGCTTGAGCAGTTCCTGCCCTGGCCCTTTTCCCGGAGGACCTGGCTTTCCATTGGGTGCGGCTTGTGCCATGCCAGCGAAAATCACCAGGACGCTGAATGCGGAAAGTCGTGTCACGATGCTGATCGACATGGGAATCTTTCTGGTTAAACAGGCCGAAGGAAGGCGAATTCACGTATCTGTCACAATCAAACACCTGCGGCTCGACAAAGTTTCGAAGATTTGCGACGGTTTTTCCCTCAGTGGGATCCCCAGCCCGATTTCAATTCCCGTCATCGACAACAAACAGGGTGAGGTACCCTTGTTTCGTCGATGCCGTCAGTTCCAGGGATTCGTCACCGGAATCAATATTCCAATCTTCAAATTCCAGTTCCAGAACCCAGTCCAAATCTTTGGGTAATCGAAGGTTTCCGAGGAACCGTCGAATGTCGCCTGTGTTCATCTGGTTTTTGAGTTCCGGCAGCCGGGCGTAGAACCGGCTTGTTCCTTCGACTGCAGATTCGGGGAAGAATGAATCCGCATCCGGTGCACCGAACGCAATGAGGTCCTGCTGAGCGGATGATGAATAGTTCTGATACAGATTGAAGTCGATCAGATCCTTGAAGTCTCCCATCGGGTACAAGGCCACGTACAGACTTCCTACATAATTCGGGATGCCATCTTTGACCCACAGCCTCTTTGAGGGGATCGAAAACTCGGCCCCCTTCTGTTCGAACTGTTGCCAGCGTTGCTTGAGTGATTCAGGAGTCGTCACTGTTGTTTCCTGGTGCAAGGCTGTTTGGGACGCGCGCTGCGAGCAACCAATTGGCGAGGCCAGAATGATTGCGATGGTCAAAACCCGCCACCAGCAGCCCGTGGCAAAAGGGGTCAGACCCTTTGCAGGGCAGTTGATTTGACTTGGAGATCGTATGCCCGGAGAGGGTCTGACCCCTTTTGCCACGGGCCACCACGACTCATTCCTGCGGTGGCACGAGAATTGGCGTTTGAGCGGCATTGACGCGTCCCTTGGCGGACTCTGCGTGAACTTTCAAGTAACTGAAAAGTTCCTGGCTGGTCAGGTGCAGATCACGATCCGTATCGGCCGCGCCTTGAAACGCTTCCGATAACATCCAGGCGAACAAGCCCTGACGCTTTTCATCCCAAACTCGTGTCTGCTGTCCTTCATCACACGAAACGATGGTTGTCGTCGATTTGAACGGGACCTTCATGTTCGCCAGCAGTTCTTTGCCTGCGACCTGACGCATCGTGTCTTTGCCCATACTGGCTGGAGTGACATCCAGGATCAGGACCTTGTCTTCCGATTTGCAGTCGTTTAGCTTTTCGGCCAGCCAGTCCAGCGATACGCCCGTCGCTGCCATGTCATTCAGCTTGAAATCCTTCGGAGCCAGTAAGACCGTTTGATCATCAGCACGATAAGCGTGGCCGACAATGTAGATCACGACCTGCGTCTGTGGTTGTGCGCTGTTCAGAGTGTCGGTCAGGTGGCGTTCCCACTCCTTGCGCGTTCCATCAACCACTAAGGCTCCACGTTGATCTGAAACGGCGTACCGTGACAGCAAGGTCCCATGGACCAGTCGGGCATCGTTCAATGCGACTTTCAGTGGCGACACGACCGGATCGGTATAGCCCTGGGTCCCCAGGACGAGTGTCCAGCGATCGGATCGAACGGGCCGACGTGCATCCACTGTCGTGGCACTGAGAGCTCCGTCTGTTCCCTCCGAATAAGCAACGCGCACAACGTCGGCCTTGCGAAGATCTGTCAGTCGCACTTTATCCAGTGCCAGCGTCAATTCGCATTTCGGACCCACAGCCAATGTGTGAGTTTCGCCATTGGAAAGTGATACGGTTAACGATTCACCCGGCAGATCGATCTCGTGTACCGTCCCGTCAAATTGCAGACTTCGAGTCGCTGCGATCTCGAAGATTTCTGTGTCATGCTGAACTGAAACACGGTCGCCCGGCTTCAGATCCTGAACGGTCAGCGGCTCTTTATTCGTCGCGGAACTGCCGTTAATCGACACTTTGCAGTTGGCGACAACCGGAAGCTTCAGCGAGCCTGCGACCGCACCCTGGCCGACTTGAATCGAAAGAACGGATTTGTCGGGATCGTATTCGGCGACAGAACCGACCGAGGTCAGCATGCGGCGGGCGACGAGCGAATTCAGCACGCGTCCCTTGTTTTCGCCGGGCTCTGACAGATGCGTGATTTCCAGGCGATCACCGACCACCAGGTCCTTCAGTTTTGTGGGGAGACCATTCAGTTTCAAATCCGCACTGTCGGGGACTCGCACGGGAATATCATCGCGCGTGTTGCCTTCTTCGATCGACAGCACCAGCCGTGATTCCGGCAACAAGAGTTCTCGCAGAGTCCCACGCGTCAACTGAGGTCGGTCAACTGTCATATTGACGACAAGATCTGGCTGCTTCTTGTCGAACTCCATTTCGACATGATCGCCCGGCTTCAACTCGCGCAGCAAAATGTTCTTTCGCTCGTTTCGAAGAAAGATCTTTTGCTTGCGGGGAACCTTGAATGTTTCCAGCGTGGCATGCTCAAGATCCTGGACGGTGAATTCGTTCTTGTCTTCGAGGACATCCCGGATCAGCCCGCGAGCTTTCTGAATTTGTGGGGGGGCATTGCCACCCGGCCAGAGCATCAGGGCACTCATCAGGACAGATACGCCCAGGGCTCCGGCAGCCAGATACGTCCGACGATTGTTACTCGCGGGTTCTGGAACATCTTCATCAACGCCAGCTTGTCCACCAACCAGTTTCAGGTCGATCTGAAGATCTGACAGAGCTTCATCTGCACTCTGGTAACGAAGAGCCTGTTCCTTTTGAGTCAGCTTCTGCACAACTTTCGCCAGGTCGGGCGGAACCCCTTCGAGAACCCGTCCAATTTCCGGAAGCTGCCGGTCAGGTGCGGCGTGCCACATCATCCAGGCAATCTGCTGATGGCGGCCCTTGGCATTGAGACCCGGAAACAATTCTTCAAAGTTCGGGCCACACATCAGGTCATAGGCCGAGAACCCCAGCGAATAAAGATCACTCGCCGGACCGACATCACCGAAGTCATCGGAAACGGTTTCGGGGGCCATGTATTTGGTGGTCCCCTTCAGCAGACTTCCGTCGGCTGTGGCGACGCGGCAGGCCAGACCAAAGTCACCCAGCTTGACTCGTCGCCGGGCGTCGATCATCAGGTTTCCGGGCTTGATGTCGCCATGGATGACTCCCTGAGCATGCAGGTACTTCAACGCGCGCAGGACGTGCGCCAGGGTAGCTCGCAGAGCACGCAGATCGATCTGACGCCCTTTCAGTCGTTCTGCGAGACTTCCCTGCATCAGTTCCAGGACCAGCCAGCCCCGCTCTTTAACAATGTCGAAAATCGTCACGATGTTCGGATGTTGCAGCGAGGCCAACAGTTGCGCTTCCTGCCAGAACCGTTCCATTCGCTGGGGATCGTTCACGAATTCGTCGTGCAACTGTTTGATTGCGACTTCGCGGCCCAGTTCGGTATCGCGAGCCCGGTAAACGGTCGCAAAACTTCCTGACCCGATCTTTTCCAGAATCTTGTAGCGCGTATCCAGTGACACGATCGAACCCCGCAATTGACCCGTTTTCCACCTGCTGCTCTGGCAGGATGCAGCATTACACCATTTCGTTCAAGGTTTCGCACGTATTCTTCTGGGCTCGGTATTCCAGAAAAACAATTCCGAGAGTTTTTCGAGTTCCTCCGGTTTCGACGGATCAATCTGCAAATTCACCCCGACACCGACCAGTCGGCCACCATCCCACCGTGATGCAGGAGGGATCAAATTCAGATGACAAGGAAACTGATGTTCCGTCGCCAATGTCCGGGCAACCCCGACGTAAAAGCGAACCTCGGGGTAGACGGGAACGCTGAGTTGATCGCGAGACCACTGAAAGATGTCCAGGATCCGTGAACTGTGGATTGAAAAACTTGGGTCATCGGAATCGTAGAAGTCATGGACGAGTTCATCATAGTATGGAATCTGAAGTGACTCGACATCAACTTGTGAAGCAGAACGCAGAGTTGCCTGATGAGTTCGAGTCGAATAGACCGACCAGGCCAGCCAGTGATCGCAGCGTCCGGCTGATTCCAGACTGGGCCATCCGATTGCGGCGAGGATGACGATCGTTGCGAGACGATTTCCCCAGCCACCGGGCCAGAAGAGACGATTGAGTCCGGGGATCAGGCCTGGTTGTCGGGAATTCTCTTCCAACGAATTCCTTTTTCCCGTTGTCCGAAAGAGCAACCAGTCCTGAACAATAAAATACACGTTCCAGAGCAGGACGCCGGGCGAGTGATTGAGGCCCAGCGGACCGAGGGCTGCCAGCAAAGTCAGATGCATGCCGATTGCTCCCCACAAGCCCAGCCAGCGGGTGCGCGAAGACATCAACAAGACAGCAACACCAAATTCCCCGGCAACGAAAAACAGGGATCCAAAAACATCAAACGTTTTTGTCCATGCATTCTCGCCCCCCCGCAACCCCGCCGCCTGCTTCAGCCCACCCAACAGCACGGGACCCAGTTCGTGAAAAAATGAATAGTCCATCTTGGAAATGGCTGACCAGAAGTAGATCGAGATCGCCAGCCAGATCCAGGCTCGTCGTACCGTGGCATCATCGGCCAGCGTCAATAGAATGGACAACAGAAAGAACTGCCACGCCCATGGCTGCAGTCGATGCTGGTTAAGCACAAAGAACCCCGCCAGCGAAACGGACATCACACCAGTCGCGACACGACTGATGCGGTGATTCTTCGCGAATACCAGCAACAGGACGGATGCGATTATCAAGGCTGTCAGGCAAACCCAGTCACACCAGCCCGGCAGGTCGCACGCCAGTCGAAGCAACGGGATTTGCGGAAAGACGGTTTGAGGTGTCCAGAGCTTCCACGTTCCGGCGACCAATACCAGCACAAACAGAGCCAGCAATCTCTTCAGGACAACCACATTCGTGGCGATCTGTCCGTGTAAGATGGCAGCAGCATCGCCCGAAGCTGTCGAAAGGGATGAAGTCGGATTGTTCACTGTTGTTCTCGTGTCCGAGGACTCACTATGACGGCGGTTTGCCTTTGACGATGTCTGCAGTCCGACGTCATGACCGAAACTTTGCGATCTGTGTCCAGACGTCTCCTGAAAACAGATCGACCAGCTTTGCCAGGCCTGCCCCGACGAGTTCTTCACCGGTGACGAACCGACCGGGATTGCTCCACGTCTTGATGATATCCAGCGAACAGTTGAACAGTCGCGCCATCAGAGCATCGTGGTCGGCTTCCATCACGCGAAAGTGTCGAGCCCACTCGGCCGCTTCTTCCAGCCGAACTTGCTCTTCGCTCTGCCAGCGAATCGGGTGAAAGAGCAACGATGCATGTTTCGTGACGTATCGCTCGGTACAGGCCGCAAACGGCATCAGAGCGGCCGAGCTGCATTCCCCGGCCACAATCCCGATTCCCTTCAGGCCACGCAACCGAATCAGGCTCGCCAATGCCAGCCCGACATAGGCACTTCCACCACTCGAATCAAAAAAGATTGTCCCTCGGGAATTTCGAGGAAGATCCATCAGTTTCTCGTGCAGTTGCCCATCCTTATCGACCAGATCCCCACTGATGACGATTTCCCACTGTCGTGCATCCAGATCATAGTCAGAGGGTCGACGCCCACCCTGAGGCCCCGGATAGGGACGAAGCGGTTTAGGCCCCGGCTTCGGTTCGGGCTTCTTACGGGCCTGTTGAGGTGTGCGAGACATCGGTAAGGATCTTTCCTGGGAATTCAAAGCGCGTGACACAACCAGCAGGCCGTAGCATGACGTGCTCATCTGTTTCGGTGCGGCGGAAGTCTGAGTGGATGGTACCGTATCGACGCATCACCGTCTCGCCATGCTTTTACACGACCGTTCCGTCGTTACTCATCGAGGATTGCGATTTCTGCGAAAGCAGGTTCGCAAGGAATGCTACGAAGTAATCGAATTGCGAATTTACTTACTCAAGCCTGTAAGGTCGATTTTCGCTACGAGGTTCTTAAGTCGTGTGG
Organism: uncultured Schlesneria sp.; assembly: GCA_963977965.1. Taxonomy (GTDB): domain Bacteria; phylum Planctomycetota; class Planctomycetia; order Planctomycetales; family Planctomycetaceae; genus Schlesneria. The sequence goes on along the minus strand of CAXBSB010000068.1, from coordinate 24,939 downwards.
CGGCAGCCAATCCAGTTCGGACATCTTCAGCTTGTTCTGAAAGATCCTTCAGCCTGTTCACTCTTGGCACCACAAGGCTGAATGCTGCCGACTTGCCCACGACAACAATCTCCAGTCCGTCCACCAAGAGATCGGAGTTCAATCGCATGAGTTGCTCAATCGCATCGCCCGCAGATGGAATCGCTAATTCAACGGAGCCCTTATCGAGCTTATGTTTGATCCAGAGGCCCGAATCTGCTTTGAACTGTGCCCAGTCTGAACGTGCTGGCACGGGTCCGGGATTTTCCATTTGTAAGTGCGGATATTCCGTAGATGCGATTTTCCAGTAGTCCTGCCAGAATCGCGTCACGACGGCATGCGGAATTCGTTGGTAGCCTCGTCGATTTTGATCAATGCCTTCCTGGACGATGCTTGCCTTGTAGGCCATTCGTGCTGAATCGGCAGATGAATTCGCGAACCAGCACTTGATGGCCTGATAACTGATACAGGAATCGTAGTTGCTAACGTCTGCAGTCGCAGTCAGGTAGGCCTGAGGTGCCACAATACAGGTTCGAAAGCGTCGCCATGAGCCATCGCTTAAGCCTTCCTCCCCACGAAGTCGGTAACGAGCGCCTTGCTCGGGTTGTGGCAACGCATCGATCTTGTCTTCGATCAAGATCGCCGTCGCATCTCCCTCACTGTCTAGAAACTCGAGGATCAGGTCTGATTCCCCAAGGCCAGCCTTGTCAACGGAATGCCATGCACCAACGAATTGAGCACATTGCACGGATGTACCATACACGTTTGCGACGAACCACGCACGAAATTCGGGGGAAACGTGGAATTCTTCCAGCAACAACAGGTCAATATCTCGTTCGGACACATAAGCTGGAACCTGCATTCCAGAAAAACTCCTTTGGATCGAATTCGCGAAGAAAAGCGATTGCATCTGACAGTACTTGGTGATGCTTGCTACCACGTAGTTTTATCCCTGCGTCCACCCAGCACAACCTGAAATCGGCAACAACCTGCGATCAGTCGGCGTGCCGGCGTAATGGCAGCGTGATCAGCCTGAAAGTCATTTTGCCACAAGACACTGGGCTTTCGGCAGGTTCTGTCGAAGCGTACACTGAAGTTCCCGATTTTTGCCACCCCGTGTCCCGACCTGCCGCATCTTTCGTTGATCGTACCCAGATGCTACCACGTGTTTCGAAATTACTGCTGATTGTCACGTTGCATGTCCTGAGTCTGACAGCCTCGGCACAGGATATTTCGTTTCGCAATGACGTGATGCCGGTCCTTTCGAAAGCGGGATGTAATCTAGGGACGTGCCATGGGAACGCCCGGGGTAAGGGAGGTTTTCAGCTTTCGTTGCGTGGTCAGGATCCCGCACGCGATTACCTGGTTCTCACGCATGAATGGCTCGGTCGTCGAACGAATACCGGACGTCCCGATGAAAGCCTGCTGTTGTTAAAGGCGACCATGCAGGTCGCTCATGAAGGTGGTCGTCGCTTCGTTGCCGATTCTCGGGAATACCGTGTCCTGCGAGACTGGATTGCCGCCGGGGCACCCGACGATCGACCGGGGACGCGAAAGCTGGTCAAACTCGATGTCACTCCCCTCGAAGCCTTTCTCGCGCCGACCGGCAATACGGCATCCCCGACCTGGCAAATTCAGTTGACGGCAAAGGTCGAATTCTCGGATGGCACGAAGACGGACGCCACGTCGCTGGTGGTTTATGAAAGTTCAAATCCGATCGCAGAGATCTCACCGGCCGGACTGGTCAAAGGAACCATCGCGGGTGAGACGACGGTACTGGTTCGATATCAGCAGTTGCAGGTTCCTGTTCGCCTGGCGTTTGTTCACGCGCGGCCTGGTTTTGTCTGGAACGCACCAGCTCCGGCTAACGTCATTGATCAGCAGGTCTATGCCAAATTAAAGCGGTTGAAGGTTAACCCGTCTGAGATCTGTGACGACGTGACGTTTGTCCGCCGTGCCTATCTTGATCTGCTGGGCTTGCTTCCAACTGCTGACGAAGCACGCCGGTTCGTCGCGAGCTCGTCACCGCAAAAGCGAGTGGCATTGATCGACGAACTGCTGGAACGGCCGGAGTTTGCCGATTGGTGGGCTTTGAAATGGGCTGATCTGCTGCGGATCGAAGAAAAGACTCTCGATCGCAAAGGGGTCGAGAATTTTCATGGCTGGCTGCGGGATGCGTTTGCCAACAACAAGCCGCTGGATGTCATGGTTCGCGAGATCGTCAGTGCTCGAGGAAGTACCTATGAAGTTCCTCCGGCCAACTTCTATCGGGCCTTGCGAGATCCCTTTGAACGGAGTGAAGCCGCCGCTCAACTGTTCCTGGGGGCAAGACTGCAGTGTGCCAAGTGTCACAATCATCCCTTTGACCGGTGGACTCAAGACGACTACTACAGTTGGGCCAGCGTATTTGCCCGGGTCGATTACAAAATCCTGGAGAACAAACGACGCGACCAGAACGACAAGCACGAGTTCGATGGCGAACAAATCGTATTTCTGAACGACGTTGGCGTGGCGAAAGATCCTCGCACGGACTCGACTCGACCTCCACGACTGCTCGGGGCTGGAACACCCATCAAATCCGATCCGCTGAAAAGTCTGGCCGATTGGCTGACGTCACCGGGGAACAAGCGGTTTACGGAAATGCTCGCGAACCGGATCTGGCAACAGGTGATGGGACGGGGAATCGTCGAGCCGATTGATGACTTCCGGGCCACCAATCCCCCTTCGAACCCGGAATTGCTGGAAGCTTTGTGCGATCAGTTGCAGTCGAAGAATTCGTCCAGCAATTCATACGACCTGCGCCAGTTGCTTCGCCTGATCCTGAATTCGCAGACATATCAGGCGTCGGCCAGTCCCAATGAAACAAATCGCGACGACGAGGCAAACTTCAGCCACGCTCAGGTGCGACGACTCTCTGCCGAACAACTGGTCGACGCCATGAGTCATGTGTTAGATACGCCGCTGAAGTTCAACGGTTATCCAGTCGGCCCTCGAGCGACTCAGCTTCCGGGTGTCCAGGTGGTGCGACGCCGTGATGGCGGGATCACCAGTGCCGATCAGTTTCTGACAACGTTTGGCAAACCCCCGAGATTGCAATCGTGCGATTGCGAACGATCAGACGATACAACGTTGTCACAAGCCTTTCAGTCGATCAGTGGTACGCTGGTTCATCAACTGTTGACGGAATCCGGCAACCGGCTCGATGTTCTTGTCCGATCCAAACGCCCAATCCGGGAACTCGTGATCGATCTTTACTGGATCTCGCTTTCGCGTCCGCCAACGGATGACGAAATTGAGCAGGCCAGTCGATACATTGAACGAGCCGAATCACCTCGGGCCGGACTGGAAGACGTTGCCTGGGGCCTGTTGAATTCGTATGAATTTGTGCTTCGCAGGTAACGCTGAACCTTTCGGAATCCACAACGAAAGCGAATACGGAATGAGTGACAATCCAATTTCCCGCCGCCGAGCCCTCTCCATCGGGGGAGCAGGACTGCTGGGGGTCACGTTACCACGCGTCCTGCACGCCGAAGGAACCGGGTCTCGGCCAGGCCGTGCGAAATCGGTGATCTTCCTCTACCAGTTCGGCGGTCCCAGTCACCTCGACACTTTTGATCCGAAGCCCGACGCTCCGGCCGGGGTTCGCAGTCACTTCGACGTCATCGAGACATCCGCGCCCGGCATTCGCATCTGTGACAAACTGCCCCGGATGGCAACCGTCATGAACGAAGTGACGCTGGCCCGGACCGTTTATCACAACATGAAAAATCACAACTCGGCCGCGTACTACGCTCTGACCGGTCACGCGCCGCCGCTGGATGACATTCGGCTACGAGATTCGCTCGATCTGTTTCCCGCTTACGGTTCTGTTGTAGATCGATTAGCACCCGTATCGAGCGAGATGCCGTCGTTTGTGGCATTTCCACATGTTCTGCGGGACGGAGAAATCACGCCGGGACAACATGCCAGCTTCCTGGGGAAGTCACACGATCCCTTCCTGATCACATCCGACCCGAATGATACTGGGTTCACACTGCCGGAGCTGAGCTTGCCGGCAGGTGTCTCTGCGGATCGATTGCAGAATCGGCGCGAGATTCAGCAGATGATCAATCGCCAGTCGCGGATTCTGGAGTATTCGAGCACCGCACGCGGTCTGGATGCTTACTTCGACAAAAGCATGGCGATGCTGAATTCGTCACGCGTTCGCGATGCATTCAATCTTCAGGCGGAACCCGCAGCGATTCGTGACAAATACGGCCGGACGACGTATGGCCAAAGTTGTCTGCTCGCGCGGCGGCTGGTTGAAGCCGGGGTGAAGTTCATCAACGTCTATTTTTCGAACAATATTGGCGGACGAACCACGAACGGTGGCTGGGACACGCACGGTTTCGACAATACGCGGATGTATCCGATCCTGCGTGATTATCAATTGCCGATCACCGATCAGACGTTGCCGACGTTGATTCTGGATCTGAAAGAACGCGGGTTACTGGACGAGACACTGATCGTGTGGATGGGTGAATTCGGTCGGACGCCGAAAATCAATGACAACATCAGCCGGGATCATTGGCCTCAGTGCTACACCGTCCTGCTGGCGGGGGGAGGTTCCAAGCGAGGTGCTGTGTACGGCACTTCCGACAAGAACGCTGCCTATCCGGACAAGGATCCCGTTCAGCTTGATGATCTTGCTGCAACGGTCTTCGCTCTAATGGGGATTGATCCTCAATCTGAAATCCGCGACAAACTCAACCGGCCGCTGGCAGTCTCGGCCGGAAAAGTTGTCACTGGACTGATGGCGTAGTTCGTTGCTGGCAGAGCTCACACGGAGGAACAGCCGGAAGAAACTCAGAGACAAAATCGAAGGTTGATGATCGGGAGGGCGAAGCTCCTGCTGAGCCGCTTTGGTGCGTGTCGCACTTCCGTGTCGTGTCGAAACATGGGTTAGCCGCTGCAGTTTGATGCCCGCGGGACCCCACACTTAACCGGAATTCGCTTAGGGATTTAACGCACATCGACTTAGCGGCTCGGCGGGAGCCTCGCCCTCCCATCAGATGGAACCCCCGTTTTAGTAGGCATCGGCCAATCAGAAGTCTCCGCCACCTCCGAAATCTCCGCCACCACCACCACCGAAGTCACCGCCCCCAAAGTCGCCTCCGCCGAAGTCGGTTCCTCCGCTGAAGCCAGAGTCCGAAATCGACGATCCGCCGTCTGAGCCGCTGTAGGTCGAATCGGTGTTCGTCCAGGAATCGCCTCCATAGGTGCGGTGACCAGAAAACTGGTCATACAGCCAGTTACCAGCCATCGCCCCGAAGATTCCTCCTGCGAGGCCTCGCATGAATCCCCCACCACCATAACCGGGTGCGGGGCCGTAACCCGGCCCATAGCCTGACGGATTCTGAGCGTATCCACTCGCACCACTGAACATGCGCGTGATCCAGGAAAAGACCAGAACACCAATCAGCACGATTGCCAGCACCGTGAACAACCCTCCGAATCCGACACTATTCGCGCGTGGTTGCTGGTGGTGAGGCTGTGGCTGCGGATGCGGCTGCTGATTCATCGGGTGATGCGCAGGGGCAGCAGGTGCCACCGCCGACGATTTGGCGACGGACAATCCTTCCAGAACGGTAGTGATCTGGGTTACCGATTCTTTCAGTGTCTTGTCATATTCGCGGGCCTTAAAGCCAGCGAGCAGCGGTTCGCGAATCTGCTTGGCCTGTACCGCTCCAAACCCGGCATTCTGCAGAGGCGTTCCTGCCCACAGTCGCAGGTGGGCGGGCTCTTTGCAGATCAGCACAATTAAACCGCGCGACTTCATCGCCTCGGCTCGATCATGCAACCAGTTCGAGAAGAATTTCTCCCGGTCGGGTCCCGTCATTTTGGAGACAGCTTCCGCTTTTCCGGCTGGGACTGTGGCATGAGTTTCAATTCGTACCGTATGCCCAGTCTTCTTTTCGACAGCGCGCAGCGCATCGTTCGCAACCGCGACGGCTTCGGGACTGAAGAACCCACCGTCGTCAACAACGTCAGCCCTGGCGATTGCCGGAAGCAATGTGATCGCACACAACAGACCTGTCACAAACATCGATTTCATCAGTTTCGTTCTCATCGTAAGTTCTCCTGTCGATTGGTTATCTCACATTCTTGCGAGGAACCCAAGGACGTCAACAAGTATGAGAACGAGAGATCGTCGCGTTCGGATCAAATCTGCGAGTACGGTGCCGGATTCATCAATTTATTTGTGATTTTTGAGACGATCCGCTTGTCTTCATATTCAGGAATTGCCTTCAATTTCAGCCATTCCTGATCGGCTCGGAACCGATTCCAGGCTTCGCCGCGAGCTTTATCGTCTTCGAAAGACAGCAGATAAGTCAGGTTCGGGATTCGAGTTCCGACGATTGCTTCTCCGAACAGGACTGGACTGAGTCCAACGCGACGGAAGATGTCGATTTCGCCCCGATTGAACATCTCAATCTTCTTTTTGCTGGCAGCCTCGTTATGGCTTTCGTAAATCCGCAGATTGAACAATCGGCCTCGCTTGGCGGGAACTTCCAGTTGGGGCATCGTTTCGAATGCGTGCAGCAACGAGCTTTCAATCCGATCATAGACAGGGTCGGTCGCCTGAATCGCCAGGTAAGGCGCAGCCGCTTTCTGGTACTCGGCATCCGCTTCCAACGCCATAGCGGCAGCGCCCATCTGATCGAGGGTGTGATAGGGGACAATCAACAGGGCCAGAGGTGTCGCCGGGGCCGGGGTTTCGTAAAAGACGCCAACCTGCTTGATGCCAAACCGGTTGAGTGCCGGGATCAAAGCAGACTGGAAATAGATGTCCAGAACCTCTTGTTTTCCTTCTTTTAACGCATACGACCGCAATTCAAAGAAGTGACGCGGCAACCTGACAGGTCGATCTTCTGCCGATGTCAGCATGGGCATGGCTGCGATTCCTCCGGTTGCCAACGTAGATTGCAGAAAGGTTCGGCGTTGCATGGCATGGTCCTGGTGAAAGTCATCGGGAAAAACGTTGAGCAATTCTGTATCAACTACGGCTGAAGGCTCAGGCGGGCGATTTTCCTCCTGCCGGCTTTGACGAGCATATTCTCTTCCAGCAACACAGGCAGTTTGGCGTCGGTCACCGGGGTTGGCTGGTTGTCGCGATAAATCGACACGCCTCCCTGGCCAATCAAGCGAGATGCTTCGCTGGTGGAGGGTGAAAGTCCCATCGCTTTCAACAATTGAGGAGCAGTCAGCTTGCGCTCCGCCAGATCTGCGGCACATTGCGGTAACTGTGTTGCCAGCGTGGAAAGGCTGAGTGTCACCGTAGGAATGTCAGCAGGAAGTTCTCCACCGCTCACTTCACGTTGCCATCGTTCGGCGGCTTCGGTTGCGGCTTCTGCTGAGTGAAAACCTGCGATCACTTCTTTCGCCAGTCGAGTTTTTGCCTGCTTGGGGTGCCCGGCAAGAAGCTCTTCGACTTCTGCGAGTGGAATGGCTGTCAGCAATTCGAAGTACATTTTCATGACAGAATCCGGGACCTGCATGAACTTCTTCATCATGTCGTATGGTGATTCGGCGATCCCGATGTAGTTCCCCAGGCTTTTGCCCATGCGACGTTCGCCATCCAGGCCGACCAGGATCGGGGACATCACTCCGATCTGTTGAGGCAACCCCTGATCGCGCTGCAAGTCACGAGCCAGCATGAAACTGTAAAGCTGTTCCGTTCCTCCCAGTTCGATATCAGATTTGATGACGACCGAGTCCCACGCCTGCATGATCGGGTACAGGCATTCGTGCATGAAGATCGGTGAACCGGCGCTGTACCGCTTGGCGAAGTCGTCTCGCGTCAGCATTTGAGCCACGGTGACTTTGCCGCAGAGCTGAATCACGTCCGCGAAACTCATCGTGCCGAACCAGTTGCCGTTACGATGGACTTCCGCTCGCGACATATCGACGACCTTGCCGACCTGGGCCAGATAGTCCTGCGCATTCGCTTCGACCTCTTCGGCCGACAGTTTCTTGCTGCGAGCGTGATCCCGGCCGCTGGGGTCGCCCACAAGTGCCGTATAGTTCCCGATGATGATGACCGCCTGATGCCCCAGTTCCTGAAACTGCCGCAGCTTTCTCAGCGGAACAGTATGGCCCAGGTGGACGTCGATTCCGGTTGGATCGATTCCATATTTGACCCGTAACGGCTGTCCGGTTTCACGACTTTTCGTCAGACGGGCCGCAAGTTCGTCTTCGGGGACAATTTTTTCAATGCCGCGGCGGATGATTGCAAGTTGTTCGTCAACAGGAGGAAAAGTCATGAAAATCTCTTCGAAATTACACCAGGTGAGCTTTCGCAGTCTGTCTGAAGTCCAATGTCAGTGACGCTTGGTCACTGTTTACTCAGAAGTGCGAGAGCCAGCATCGTAGCATTGAATAACCCGTGAATCACGAGTACCGCCACATAACTGTGGCGTCGGTAATAGACGTATCCGAGCAATCCCGCCAGTGGAAGCAGTGCAATCCCGTCGGTCATCCCATGAACGGCAGCAAAAACCACGGCGACGATCGAGATCGCTGTGATCGGATTCAGGAACGTTGTGAGCCATCCCTGAAGAATGACCCGAAACGCCAACTCTTCGTACAGGGGAGCAAAAACCACGGCGGAAAAAAAGATTCCCAGGATCGTGCCAATATTGTCAGCGCCGGAAAGCAGCGTCAGTAATGGGTTTTGATTTTCGGTCGTACGAATTGCCGCCGTCGCAATCATCAGAATCCCGGTTGGAAGGAAGGCCAGAAAGAAGCCGTCACAACCATCACGCACCTGGCTCGCAAACTCCCGAAACCTGATACCGTATTCAAGAATTGATCGTTCGCTCGTCGCGAGAATTCCCCAAAGGAGCGCAATGAGACCGCCACTGAAAACAAGGTAAGCCACCAGAGCCCCGGGAGTCATCTCTGTTCGCTCTGTGTCACGATTCATCGGAAACAGTTGCGATGCGATCATCAACAGCACAAGGATCAATACCGTTTTTTCCGGAAATCGATTCCATGCGGCGCGCTGACTCTCGTCTTTATCCAGCCAGATCTTGCCTGAACTGTAGTCGAGCAGGATGCGAAGCCAGGTACGCAGACTCTGGAATGCCAGAAAGATCACCAGTCCGGAAGTGACGAATCTGCTGTTTTCTTCGGTAAGTTGAACAAAAGAGAGCAAGATATCGTACTTCGAAGCAGCAGGTGAAATTGATCCCGGAGACCACACGATTATACGACGGATTCTTGTCGTGGAAACCGGGCGACGGTCTGTAATCGTCAGGAAAAGTACACAGCGTTGTCAGATTGAAAAGGAAACGAATCAACTTATTGGTCTGCAATGGTTCTATGTTCTCGCGAAATCCAGTGCAAAGTCGACTAAGGCTTGTTTCGTGTTGTTCCGTGCTGACAGTTTGCGGTCGAGCATTTCGGCGATACGATCACTGGCCTGAATTCGTTCTGGCATTTCCAGAACAAACGGCTTTTGATTACTCGCTTCGGAACCTGTGATCGCGGATGTCTGATACGACTCGACCTGCTGACAATGTGCTGAACCGGATCATCGACCACAAACGCGTCGAAGTTGCGGAGGCGAAACGACTGCGGCCTGTAGAACAACTGCAGGACCAACTGGCGTCGGCGCCCCCCGTGCGAGATTTCGTGGCTGCTCTGCGAGCAAAGTCGGATGTCGCCCTGATTGCCGAAGTGAAAAAGGGTTCGCCATCTGCAGGAATCATTCGGGAAGACTTTGATCCCGTGGCGATCGCTCAGACGTACGAGCGGCATGGTGCGGCCTGTCTGAGTGTCCTGACCGACGAAAAGTTCTTTCTCGGGCATCTCGATTTTCTGAAAGCGGTCCGGCGAACCGTGCAGATCCCGGTCCTGCGAAAGGATTTTATTATCGATCGCTATCAGGTGATCGAAGCCCGTGCCGCTGGAGCCGACTGTATCCTGCTGATTGCAGAATGCCTGGACGATTGCCACCTGCGTGATCTCTATTTCTACGCCAGCGAACTGGGAATGGAATCACTGATCGAGATTTACGATCCCGAGAATCTGGACCGCGTCCTGAAACTCGATCCCGCTCTGGTCGGTGTCAACAACCGGGATTTGCGGACCTTTGTGACGGATCTCGATCATTCGATTCGACTGGCACCACGGTTAGGGCCCACAACCCTGCTGGTCAGTGAAAGCGGGATCAAGACCCGAACAGACGTCGATCGTTTGAAAGCAGGGGGAGCCCGCGCGATGCTCGTCGGCGAAACTCTGATGCGATCGCCTGATATCGGTAAAGCAGTTGACGAACTGCTGGGACGATAGGCGACTCCGCAAAGCCACAAGAATCGCGATCCCTGACGCCAATTGACGTCAAGTCTTTGGTATCGCGACCGCTTCCTTTTGAGGAACCGGTCCAGCGGGGACTGCCGGTTTCGAGACCGTAACGGGTTCGTCAAACACCAGAATCTTGCTGAGGTCAATCTCTGTCATGCGGATGAATTCGACCCGCGGATTCTGAACCTCATGAGTTTGAGCATTCGTCGCAGTGGCCGGACGTGTTGTTATCAGGAGGACCCGGGTCGACGCAGACGAACGCTGCAGCGCCTCATCTGTTAATGCTGTTGTGTCTGTTGCGAGTCCGGCATTCATCAGAGCCAAACCGTCGAACAGGCCTTCCAGACTGGCGGACGTTCCCTGACCCTGCCACCGAAACGGTTTGTTTCCAGAAGCGAGCAGCGACATGACGGCATCTCGACAGGTCCGGCCATGCTCAACAATCAATGTCGCGACAAAACACAGAGCCTGTTCAACGCGTTCTGCATCTGCGTCACGACGTGCGATTGGTTGCCAGAGATCCAGGATCACCGTCAGGTTGAAATCCCGGTTCTGCTGATATTCACGTAGAATCAGTTCACCGCGTCGCGCGGATGTTCGCCAGTGAATGTCTCTCGGATTGTCTCCTGTGCGAAACTCGCGTAGGCGATGGAATTCATCGTGAAAGACCCCTGAATGCGGCTGAGGTCTCGCAACGAGTTCTGTTGCAGACATCCAGCGCCGCTTCCAGTTCGACGTCAATCGTCCGACGCGCGGGTAAATCAGCAGCTCGTCCGTAATCCTGAAGATGCGGCTGCGTTCAACCAGGCCAAGTGGAAACCGCGAGATCGCCAGGATCGGCCCGAGTCGGTACTTGCCGCGACGGTTGAGCCGCATCTGATAGTGACCGGTTTCGGATTTCAGTGGCCCGACACGCGCAAACAGGATGTTCGCGACCAGATCCTCATTCGCATGCATGATCGTATCGCGAATCGTCATGACCCAGATCGACATGATGCGACGAGTGTTCGCCAGTTCCAGTTCCACGCTGAACAATTCACCTGCCATCGCTCGCCGGGGTGATGTGCGCGTCACATGTGCCGCGCGAAGCATGCCATACGTCATCCAGCCATTGATGACAAACGGTCCGGCCATCAGGGCAAACACCAGCAGCAGCATGTTCGACTTTGTCAGCATGGCGCCGGTGAACAATGCAAACATGATGACCAGATAGACGATCCCTTCGACAGGGACAACCATCCGATGCTTGCCAATTCCTGGTGCCGCCACGACACCACGAGTTGCCGAGATCGCCGAAGCAATCTGAGTCAGTCCAATAACACCCATCAATGCCATCAATGCGCGGTAGGCGACCCGACCAGGGACCGAAAACCTGAGCATCGATTGGGGGAAAAAGTACTCAAACAGTGCCAGAGTCAGTGCTGCGGAAAGAAAAAGCCCTCCCGTCACCCAACGCATGAAAGTGGAAGAGGTCGCCGCCTTGAACATCTACAGCCCTCTTGACCTGAAAACGATCGAGGATTCGCCGGGAACCCTGAGACTCTGAGACTGTACGAGAATGACTTTCCAATTTCAAACGGGATGAATACGGGAAGACACGAAGGGAACGGCTTACTGGAAACGTACAATTTGAGCCAAGAACGCATCAGAAGACGGCTTCAGTTCAGCCCTGACCTCGAACCCTACGTAGAAAATGCCGTTTACTCGGGCGTCATTGCCACTTCGGCGTTTTCGCATCGTGTTGTTCCCTGTGGGCTGAAGGCCCATGAGAACAAAGCACAGGGCTTTCAGCCCTGTGCTTTGTTCTCGTGGGCCTTCAGCCCACAAACAGCCGATGATTGCGACATCGCCACTAACCGAGAGACTCAGATCTGGGTAACCCTGACCTCGAACCTTACTCGATGACGGTCGCGTCACAACAAATTACTTGCCAGTTCGGCCAACTCGCTTCGTTCGCCCTTTTCCAGCGTCACGTGTGCGTACAGCGGTTGCCCGACCATGCGATTGATCAGGTAGCTGAGCCCATTCGAAAGGGAATCAAGATACGGATGATCAATCTGCTGGATATCGCCAGTGAAGATGATTTTCGTTCCTTCCCCGGCTCGAGTAATGATCGTCTTGATTTCATGAGGCGTCAGATTCTGTGCTTCATCGACGATAAAGAAGACGCGTTGCAGGCTGCGTCCGCGGATGTAGGCCAGAGGAGTCACTTCGAGTTGATTTGCGGCCAGCAGATCCTGGATTCGCGGCGCACCTGTCATCTCGGCCAATGGGTGCCTCATCACTGCCATGTTGTCATACAGTGGTTGCATGTACGGATCGAGTTTTGCGCCAATGTCACCGGGAAGAAAGCCGAGATCGCGATTGCTCAGTGGAACGGCGGGCCTGGCCAGCAGGATCTGTCGAAACCGCGGCTTGCATTCCATCGCCGCAGCCAGAGCCAGCAATGTTTTTCCTGAGCCTGCTTTTCCCGTCAAGGTGACCAGCTTCAGGTTATCGTTCAGAAGGGCTCGCAGTGCAAACGATTGTTCGGCGTTTCGAGGAGTGATTCCGGAGGCAGAGAGCTTGTCGATTCGGACGAATTCGCGTCCCTGCGGGCAATACGTCGCCAGAACCGATTTGCTGCCGTTGCGCAGGATAAAGTTCTCGTTGGCAACCGGTTGATTCACGCAGTCCAGTTCGTTTGCCGGAACATGACCGCCATCAACGAAGAATCGACTGACGGTTTCACACGGTAGATCGCTGATGAGTCGCTTGCCGGTATAGAGCTTGTCGAAACTCTCGACTTTGTCGGTGATGTAGTCCTGGGCTGTCAGCCCGAAAGACTTCGCTTTCATCCGAAGATTCGTGTCTTTGGAGACCAGTACGACGGGTCGAGGACTTTCCTGGCCTTGCAGCGTCAGGGCAACATTCAGAATGCGATGATCGGGGCAGTCTGCCAGAAAGGCTTGTTCCAGTCGCTGATTGAAATCTGCCTGCAAGACAACCCTGATCGAACCAAGCCCGTCACCTAAGGATGCTCCGACAGAAGAAAGGACATCACCCGTCAGTTCATCCATCCGTCGCAGAAACGCGCGGGCCTGGAAGTTGATGTCCTCGTTCCCCTTTTTGAATCGATCCAGTTCTTCAAGAACTGTGATCGGGACTGCGACATCGTTTTCTTCGAAGTTTCGCAGGCAGTTGGCATCGTGCAGGATTACGTTCGTGTCGAGCACGAACAACTTGGAAGGCGCGCACATGGCATCCAACGTCATTTCATCCTCCGTGACGAGCGACGGTAACCGAAAGCACCGGTTCAACCGGCGCCGGTGACGGTACCGAGAATGCGTCCGGGAAGTCAACAGGGCATTCTGTCAGAACGTCAGAAACTTCGGTTACTCACTGATTTTTCATGTAGACATGAATTGATCAATTAGCAGCCCGTGGTAAAACGGGTCAGACCGGTCAGACCCTCTCCGGGTATACGATTTCCCAGTCAAATCAACTGCCCGCCTAAGGGTCTGACCGTTTCTCAACGATACCAGCTGCGCGGCGACATGCCGTGCCATTCTCACCCGATCTCTCGCCAGCAACATCTTTCGCGGATATCCTTTCGGCATTGGATTCATGTCGAAATGGAGCATGCTGAGAAAGGAGTCGAGGGTGAAATACTTGCAGTGGATGATCGGTCTTTCGTTCACGTTGATGATGGGGATGGTCGCCGCGGCGGCAGATCTTCCCGCGCCCGTTAAAATCGGGAGCGTCGAAGGATTTACCGAGTACCAGTTTTCCAACGGATTGAAACTGGTTCTGTTTGTTGAACCGTCCAAGCCAAAACTGACAGTCAACATGACGATCCTGGTTGGATCGCGCCACGAAGGATATGGCGAAGCCGGGATGGCTCACCTGCTTGAGCACATGTTGTTCAAGCCGACGGCGAAACATCCACAACCTGACCGCGACCTGCAGGAACGTGGCGCCGACTACAACGGCACGACCTGGGTCGATCGCACCAATTACTACGAAACTCTTCCCGCATCCGATGAGAATCTTGAGTTCGCCATCGGCTGGGAAGCGGATCGCCTGGTGAATTGCCCGATCAAGGCGGAAGACCTCGCCAGCGAAATGACGGTTGTCCGCAACGAATTCGAAATGGGTGAAAACAGCCCGAAGGGTGTTCTCGAACAGCGGATGTTCGCCACAGCGTTTGAATGGCACAACTATGGCAAGAGTACCATCGGCAATCGTGCGGACATCGAACGAGTCCCGGCCGACAGCCTGCGGGTCTTCTACAAGAAGTACTATCGACCGGATAATGTTGTGCTGTTTGTTGGTGGTCGAATCGATGAAGCAAAAGTTGTGTCTCTGGTTCAGAAGTACTTCGGTCCGATTCCAAAGCCGGCGGAGCCGATTTGTTCTACCTATACTGAAGAGCCCGCTCAGGATGGCGAACGCGTGGTGACGCTTCGTCGCGTCGGCAAGGTCGCCGCCACAGGGGTTCTTTATCACATTCCATCGGCCGCTGATCCCGATTTCGCAGCCGTTTCAGTTCTGGAAGCGATTCTCTCTGCGGACAAGACAGGCAGACTCTATAAGGCACTGGTGGAACGACGGCGAGCTGCCAAGGTCGAAGGGGTTGCCTATGCGTGGCATGATCCCAGCGGCATGATGTTCACGGCAGAAGTCGCTGCCGGAAACGAACCGAATGCGATCGCCGAAGGAATGATCGACACAATTGAAAGTGTTGTCGAAAAGGGAGTCACAGAAGAGGAAGTCGTTCGAGCTCGGCGGACGCTGCTGAAGCTCTGGGACCAGCAGTCAACGGACACTCCAAAGTTCCTTGTCGGCCTGACCGAATGGGCTGGTGCCGGCGACTGGCGACTGGCGTTCCTGTTTCGAGATCGACTGGGCAAGGTCACGCTTGATGATGTGAATCGTGTTGCGAAGAAGTATCTGCGAACGAGCAATCGTACCGTAGGAGTTTATCTCCCAGTCACAGAACCGCAGCGAACCCCGGTCGAGGCAACTCCCGATATCGCAGCGCTGGTCAAGAACTATAAAGGGAAACCGGAATATTCGATCGGTGAGGTCTTCGATCCGTCTCCTTCCGCGATTGAAGCTCGAGTCAAGCGGTCGACAGTCGATGGTGTGAAAGTCGCACTCTTGTCCAAGAAAAACCGTGGTGGCTCGGTCGTGCTGAAGGTGAATCTGCGGTATGGAACACCTAAATCACTCTTCGGCCTGGGAACCGCCTGTACCTTCCTGCCCGAACTGATGACACGCGGAACAAAACAACTGACTTCCGAAAAACTGCAGGATCGACTGGATGAACTGCAGACGTCACTCGGCGCCATCGGTCGTGCTGGCGAAGCCGAGTTCCTGATGCAGACGAAGCGAGAGCATCTGGTTGAGGCCCTGGGGATTCTGCGCCAGGTCCTGCGGGAACCGACGTTGCCGGAGGCCGAGTTCGCGATTCTGAAGCAGCAGCGCCATGGTGCACTCGACGAACAGTCTGCCGAACCGCAGGCTCTTGCCATGCGAGCCGTTCAGCAGCGATTGAGCCCCTATCCGGCTGGCGATGTCAGATACGCCCCCGACCTGCTTGAAGAATTGAAGCTGGTTGACGGTCTGGAACTGTCAACGGTCAAACGTCTGTACGAAGAGTTCCTTGGCTCCACAGCGGGTGAAGTTGTGATTGTTGGTGACTTCGATGAACAGACAGCATCCAAGGCGATTACAGAGTTGCTGGGTGGCTGGAAATCGAAGCAAACCTATGAACGAATCAGCCGGAATGTGGATAAAGTCCCTCCTCCGGAAATGATCACGATCAAGACCCCCGATAAGGCCAACGCGATGTACTTCGCGGGATTGCTGCTGCCACTGAAAGACGACGCTCCCGAATACCCAGCACTGGTCGTCGGTAATGACATCCTGGGGGGAAGCGGTTTCGCATCGCGTCTGATGGGACGCATCCGCGAAAAGGAAGGGCTTTCTTATGGAGTCGGGTCCGCCTTCCGGGCAATGTCACTCGATCAACGCTCGACGTTCTCGATCTATGCGATCTGCAATCCCGAGAATGTGGCTAAAGTGGTCAAACTTGCTCGTGAAGAGACCGATCGGTTGTTGAAAGAGGGAATCACGAAGGAAGAGTTGGCCGAGTCGCAAAAGGGGTACTTACAGTCGCAACAGGCCAGTCGCGGTGATGATACGCGTCTGGTTCAGGTGCTGGCCGAGACACTTGTGACGGGCCGGACCCTCAAGTTCCAGGCGGCAATTGAAGATGCCGTGCGCAAGCTGACTCTGGAAGACGTCCAGGCCGCGATGCGCAAGCATATCGATCCGTCGCGAATGATTAATGCTGTTGCAGGCGACTTGCCTGAGTCGAAGTAACGGAAAATTGAGTTCTGGGCTTTTGTTTCTGGTGACTGGGAATACAGTGTTCGTGGTCTGCCAAATCAGGAACCACGTACCATGTCGTCATTGATCGTACTCTGCCCGCACTGCCTGACGTGGATTGAACCCCACGCGCAGAGTTGCACAGAGTGCGGGTGTACGGTCAATGTCGACGATCCCGATCCCGACAACGATGCATTGGCCAGCCGAATTGGTGACATCCTGCGCGAACTCGGGCCGGTCAAACTGCTTCGGCGAGGCTGGCCGGGTTGTGGTCGATGGATTGGCACGACTGAGGGGCTGTTGTTCGTACCGCAGTTTACGAAACAGACAAATGGATCACTGGAGGCGGTCACCGACGACGCTCCAGAGAATTCCAGCCGAGTCGCCAGTGTGCTGCACTGGTGGTCTCTTCCCCCGTGGCGCCGGCCGGTTGATGTTGATACTCCCACGGCCGTCTCGATGAGTATAGATGATCCTCGATCACCGTTGGAATTACTGCTCGATTCACCCGGAGCCTTCTTCATTCGACGCGATGCCATTCAACGCGTGACCGTCCGCTGGGGGCGAGTTCAGATCGAACGGCGACCGGCTCGCAGTGTGACAATGGTACAGGTTCCGGGCGGACCAAGCCCGCGTGATTCGCTCAAGCAGATGATCGACTATCCAGCATGGCGTGCTGTAATCTCGGCAATCGTCTGATGTCAGGTCGTTGAAATGCATCAAAGGAAAAGGGACAGCGGAATTTAGAAAAGCCCACGCCCATCGCAGAGCGTGCCACTCGCCCCGCCGGGTGCGCGTGATTTGGCACCCGTCTTTCACCGTTAATTAACGACTCTCATGCCGCTCGTGCAATCCAGTTGCGGATTCGTTCGCGGTAGTGGCGGTACAGGAACGAAACCAGCAGCAACGTCACTCCCAGCGAAACAAAGGCGAAGACTCGGATGACCGTTTCCAGATGCCAGACATCGAACAGGAAGACTTTCGCGACTGTCAGCACAAATACTGACAGGGCGAGAACTCGTACGGTACCGCTGCGCCAGTAGATGCCGGCGATTAATGTGCCGAGGGCGAATGCGGTCCATGACAACGTAATCGCAAGGCTGGTCTCGGTCTGCCAGTGCCGAGCGGCACCTTGCGCGATGGCCTCAACGGTGAACATCGCCAGGCCTGCCAGCCAACTGCTCACACCGAGAAATTGGCTATACATTAACGATTCCGTTTCGAACTCGCTGAAGGGGCGGTCTTCTGATTTGCCGCTCGCAGCGTTCAAATAGAACGCCGCAGCCAGTCCGCCGACAGCAATACCGATCAGGAACGCTCCCCCTCGTGGATGGAGCAGCCAGAGACGAACCGCGGCGTCCTCTGGAGAAGCAGTGACGATCGTTGAATTCCCGTCGAGTGATGTGACTGCCGATACAAACAGCGACGCTCCCAGCAATGCATATGCCGTCGCAACCGCTCCGTTCAAGGCACGACGCCTGAACCAAGTGACCCAGATTGCCAAGCCCAATGCGAATGGTGTGGTACCGATCGCGAGGCTGCTGGCAATCGTGTCGGCCAGCCATCGTTGCGGCAGGACCGAGGCCAGAGTCTCCAGCCAGACAACAGTGAGGCCCACGAAACACGCCATCAATCCCAACTGCTCGCCGCGCGTCGTGGCATTATCGGGCAGATCTACGGCAGGCGACTGCGTCAGCCGCAATGTTCGCTCAAGACTAGCGGCCAACAGTGTTGCTCCAATTGCCAGCAGGAAGCTTAATCCACGCGGATTGATCAGCCACCAATCGGTTGCCGCTTCTGCCATAGGGTCATTCGTGACGGAGACTGCCGAAGAACTCGCAGCCTGCTCAGCCTGGCCCAGAGTCACGATGGAATCCATGGCCAGAAAGCCACCAATCAGAACGAATGTCAGGACGAGCAGGCTGTCGAGGCCGATTGATCGCCGAACGAATTTCCATGTGGCCAGACCTGCACCAAATAGCGATGTCCAGACGATAAACGCATTCAGGATCGAGACTCGCATCCAGTTACGAGTTTCAGCCCATGCGAAAGTCTCCAGCAGCACCATCACCAGGCCAAGCACAAACGCTCCGCTGCCGAACAGACGATCGAGTGGAATTCGCTCGTTCGGTGCCGATTCTTCAGAGGACTCAAGAGAAGCACTGGTCCCGTAGATCATTGCCGAGAGAGCACTCGCGACAATCACGCTCAGGAATGCCATTCCACGCGGATTCATCAGCCACCATTGTTCCAGCCAGTAGTCCCCACTTGCGGAATGAGCGGCGACTCCATCACAGGTCCACACCAGGCTGAGGATCAAAGCCCCGCCCATCAGAACGAACAGGGCCCAACCGAGTTTTTCAAGAGGCCTCGGTCCAATCAAGACCGACCAGGCGATCACGATGACTCCCGCCAGTGCAGCCCACATCGTAAAGCCACTCAGTATCGACAGGCTGTGCCAGTTACGAATCATACCCCATACGAATGTCTCGGTGATGGCCAGCATCAGCCCGATCAGAGGGACTGCTGCCGTCAGCCATGTTTCGAGATCACGGCCATTCATCCCGAACAGGTCGTCTGTTTGTCCCACCTTCGCACGTCGACGGCAAGTCACTGCCAGCCAGGCCATGCCGACGATGTCAACGAGGTAGCTGAATGATCGTCCGTTGAAGATATTGGTCCACGATACTTCCATCGTAGCGGGGCCGTTGATCAGATGAAACTGCTTCCGGACGAATGCGGTCTGAAATCCAACAGGATCCGCGAAAGTCGCGAACGCATAAATCAGCAGAATGAATTGCACCTTGGCGAGCAGTGACAGACCGGTCACGGTCAGAGTCTTCTCGTGATAGCGCAGACCAATCTCGACGAGCAGCACGCTTTCGGCAATCCATGCGATCGTGACCCAGTGGCCGGTGAATTGCAACGGAGCCGCAATGACCAGAAATGTCCCGGCCAGTCCTGCCAGCACTGCGGCAATCGGTTTTCCCTGCGGGTTGATCCTGGCATTGAGGATGGCGAGGCCGCCATAGATCGCCGTCATCCCCAGTGCGAATGCTCCCTGCCAGAACGGGAAGAGTTCATACGTCAGTCCGTACAGAGCCCCGAAGTAAGCGATGGGGGCTGCCAGGATCAGGAAGAAGTCGCCTGCCACGGCTTTCTGCTGACGCACAATGTTCTGCATGACGCCGATCAGGGCAAACAGGCCGAAGAATGCGGACAGGAATGACACCGTCTCAGCCAGTTTGGAATCGTCGTAGTACCAGACATACCATGTCCACCATGTCAGACCTGTTCCGACAAACGCCAGGTTCTGCAAGCCGAGCCAGCGACGCTGCGTCGCCACATACAGAACCCCGGCGTCGAGCAACAGGACGTACGGGAAGAGGATCCAGAACTGATCGGTCGAGCCATGCAGCATTTCCGGGGTCAGAAACCCGCCGAGTAATCCAAGAAATGCGGTTGGCTGCGAATCAAAACGAGCGGCAAATGCGAGACCACCGGCGGTCGTCAGTGCCATCCCCAGGAAAGCGAGTTCGTACGACACCAGTCCATGCCAGACATGGGCCGCGAAGCAGGACATGTAAAGCACCCCCATCGCGGCCCCCGTCAGCCCCTGACCAAGGAAGCGATAGTCGCGGCGCATTGCGAAGGCTCCGCCGCCAAAGCTGAGCAGTCCGACCAGCAATCCCAGCATCACTCGCCGTGACGGATCGAGCCAGCCGTTTTCAACGGCATATTTGAAGCCGAAGCCTGCTCCAATGATGACGGCCAGAGCCCCGACCCACGTCAACCACTTCCCCGCAAGGATCTCTTCGAGCGTTGACGGTTCATCGCTGGTAACGGGTCCGACGGCAGTAGCGGTGGAAGGCGACTTCACACTCGTTCTGACTTCCACAACAACAGGCGAGTGATCAACGTCGTCAATCGTACGTTCCTGCGAGACTGCGGAAAGAGAAGGTTGAGGTTTCGGCGAATCAACCAACACGGGTTCTTCCAACCGGCGGCTTGGCATGATTTCGTCGACGACTGACGAAGCGGCAAGCACTGGTGGCGTTAGAGGTGGAGCCGTTGTCGGTGCCTGTGAAACACGTGTCGCGATAGCATCTTCGACTGGAAGTTTGAGATTCTCTTGCGTCGGTTTGAGCCGCGTTTGAAGCAGTTTTTGCAAACGATCGACCGTCGATTCCAGGTCCGTCAGCCGATTCCACAAACTCATGACAATAAACGGTGAGGCCACGAACCATACGACGGCTGCCATCAAGATGAGAACGACGAATGGCATGTTGGCCTCGCAATGAAAAGCAATTGGCAGAAACTCGCATCGTTCCGGCACTGACGACCTGCACCAAATCTGAGACCCGATGTTGGTCCGATTTAGCAGGCAGCATCATGCAGATTACCGGCTGATTACTTCCACGGCGAAAGCCCGGGACGGTTATCACGCAATTTCTGAAGAGAATTTGGAAATTGCAGGAAATGAGGACCCCACAAGCCGTCAGTGAGTTCTCGGCCGCAACTTCACCATACCACGTCCTGCCGAAAGCGTTTGGTGATAAGCGTTCAACTGCGACTGGCGAATCGACGTAACTCTCGTCGCAATAACAAGAAGCCCATCGACATCGCGTGACGATCTGTGGAACTCGGCGGAATGAGCGAGTGGCGGGACCAAAGAAGATCAACCGAATGACGGCTCGGCCACCGTGCCGTCCTATGGCGCTGAGCGTGCTATCTCGGCGACGACCAACTCTTCGATCTGAACATCCGTGCCATCAGTAAAATCCGTGGTAAAAACCTAATGACCACGGATTTCACTGATATCGTTAAGAAATGACAATCAGGCTCCGCGAAAGCCACCAACCGCTGGGTATCCCTTGCGAATTACGAATTGATAAGAAGCCGCTGCAACTAACTGCTCAAATCTTTTGGCCATTGAAAGCAGGTGCTTCCCTGGGTTCTCGCTTGAGATTCTTGCGAATATCGTCCAAAGCCTCATGGAGCTGGCGAATTTCGCGACGGAGGTCATTCAGTTCGTCCCCTCGATGTCCTGCCTCCTTCAGTGCACGCTGTTCGTGCATTTCCCGGACTTCGTTTTCCATCGCTTCAGCACGGTGAGCGGCCTCTTTGGCGAGGTCGTGCATCCCTGCGGCCTTCAGATTCTGAATGGCAATCTGCAGATGGTGAAGCCTCTGCATGGCTTGCTCTTGATGGGGACGGTCGTCTAACTGTGGCTTGAAGGACTTTTTTTCGAATTCTCGAGGACCTTCCTGTTTCTTATCGCGTTTCTTCGGTTGCTCAGATTCCGGGACCACGAAGGCGTCGTTCAAAGGTTTCACCTTTTTCGGAACTGCCTCGATTGGTCGAAGTTTCTTGGTTTCAGGCGAGTCACTGCCAATTTCCTTGCGCTTCACCGGTTCCGGCGATTCATTGTCTTGTGCTCGAGTGCTCATCACAGAGCAAGCCAGCGAAACGCCCACAACAACCATTCGAAGCAGAATCCGAGTTTTGAGCATTGCGACGTCCTTGATCAGTGAATCCCTGAAAAGTGGCTTCATCGTGTTCCGCTTTCAACCTGAAAGCGGAACTGGAACATCGTATCGATTTACTGAGGCGGTTCTGGAAGTGGCGCCAGAGGAATATCTGTTGCCGGTCCCAGCAGGTTTTGAGGAGCCAGTTGAATGGTGAGCGGGTTTGAAACGGCCCCGTCTCCTCGAACAACCAGTACCTCAGCTTCCACGGTCCCTGTCAACATGTACGTCGGAACAGTAAATCGAATTCCAAGATCATACCACCCCTGAATCAGGGCTTCGGTGTTCTGGCCATTGACAGAAACCAGCACCCTGCCCGGTTCAGGACCAAACCCTTCACCAGCGATTGTTAATGTTCCACCGGGAGCAGATGCAGTCTGGTCGGTCGAAAACGCTGCGGGATCGACAGGCAGAATCTCGGTACGAGCCACCACGGAACCGTTGTTTGTTTCATCTGTTTCATTGATCTGCTGATGGCTGTCAACCAGCACATGCAGGTACGCAAACGGAACTTTGTAGCCTTCCGGTGTGGTTCCGATTCGATTTGCTTCCAGCGGCAAACGGATATCAACCGGCTTGATTTCGCCAATATCCATCGAAGGAATCACCACACCGGCTTGAGGGTTGCCAGCGTTTGGTACCGTGTCGTTGTCGGCGAGGACCAGCACGCTGAATGGATTCGTGATTTGAACTGGGCTGTTGTTTCGAACCCAGACGCGGTACCGCGGTCCCAGGTTCTGTTCGGGATGTCCGTTGTCGACAAATCGCACCGCCAGCAGTTGCAAGTCCAGACCTGCCTGAACGACGACCGGTTGAACATCGACCCAGGTACCACACGCGACGACCGGCAGCGGTTGCCAGACAGGATACTGATACGCCACCCATGGCTGGCAGGGTTGATAGACAATCGGACGGCAGTAGATCGGGCGAGGATCATAGAACGGCAGGCAGGAATCCCACCAGCACCAGTTGACCCATGGTGACCACTTGGGATACCAGCAATGCGATGGATAACAGCCACCACCTGCATACCAGACGCTGAAGGATCCTGCGGTAAACGCGGCCGCGACGGCACCATGATGCCGATGCTGCCAGCCGCCCGCATTGATCACGTTGGTCGTAAAGTTCATCTGCCGGGTAATGTCGCCATGTCGCTGCAACTGAAGCTGTCGATCAATGTTCAATTGTTGACCGACATTTCCATGTCGCCAGTGCTCAAACGAATTCTCGTTCAGAAGGCGATCCTGATGCAGCCCGCTGATGTGATCCAGATTGACGTGTGACAACTGGGGATGCTTCGCGAAATCGGGCGACTGCCGCCAATTGTCCAGATTGTGCTTCAGATCATTGTGGTCGTGCGAACGCAGAAGGGTCTGCAGTTGTTCGCGTCCCTTGTCGCCTTTGTCGCCGGGCAGATCGCGGCCTTTGAAATGGTCCTGACCCCCGTTCTTGGGAATCGTCAACGGAATTGCCTGACGATGTTCACCTGCGATGGGGTTGTCGATTTTCATCGGTAACCGTTCGTGACCCTGTCGGTGCTGATTCCCCAAACCGGGATTCACGAGGTTTCCCTGGCCTTGGTCCAGCTTCAAACCAGGATTGTGAATAACTCCGCCCTTCGGATCGACCGGGTTGTTATTTGGTTTGAACTGAGGCAGTCGTGAAGAATCGGGAACGGGAAGGCCTCCGCCAGTTCGTCCCTTATCTTTCAGATGGTCCTGCGAACCTGGCAGTATGACCTTCGGCTGTGTTCCGGGAAGATTTCCAGCACCACCGACTCCAGTCCCGCCAGCGCCTGCGCCGCCGATCCCAGTTCCGGGAACTGTATTGGGCGGTAGATTGACGCGTGGCTGATGCGTCTTGCGAGGATCGTGTTGCTGCTGATTTCCGGGCAGAACAGGATTTGGCTGCAACTGAAGGTTGGGAGGCAGTTGAGGATTCGAAGTCCCGGCACCTGGCACTGTTCCCCCCGGATTGTTGTTCGGAGGAAGGTTGACTCGCGGCTGATGCGGCTTGTGAACTTCAATCTTGGGTTGATTCTGAGGCAGATTTGGCAGCTTCGGAGAAGAATCGCCCGATGCATGAGGAATGATCACCCGCGGCTGCGATGGCTGATTTCCCGCGTTATTACCTGGAAGATGGATTTTTGGGCGTTCATGGTCCCGATTCGGTGGAGCCTGATCCTTCTTCTGCTGCGCCAGTTGCACTTGCAACTGGTTCAATGCCCCGGTGTCGATCTTGTGCGGCTGCTGTGAGGGCGTCACGTGTACCTTGGGGGCGCTGTGTTGTTGGGCAGTGTGTTGCTGGACTACCGATGGGGCCGCGCTTTGGACCTGATTCGTTACTTGCGGTGCGGAATGATGTCTCACGGGTTCGTGACGGATCTCACGACGCTGATGCTGTTCAGTCTGGACTGGCTGCTGAACACGAGGAGCCTGGACAGCAGGAGCATGCTGCTGCACATTGGCTGGCTGGTGGGCCGGGGCCTGATGGGCTGGTTTGTGCTGATTCCCGTGCTTGTGTTCATCCTTGGCAGAGACACCCATCCCTGCCAATGACCCCGCCGCGATAACACAGGTAATGATTGTCCAGTGAAACTTGACCATGATCCCATGTTTCCCTGTCATGAGGAAATTCATCAAACGTTATCAGGTGGCAGGACGGCTTGATA
>CAXBSB010000067.1:0-32230 GCA_963977965.1 uncultured Schlesneria sp. | reverse complement strand
GATGTTTTCCAGTGGACGGACACTTGCAACGTCTACGTTGTTCGTCATGGCGATGCGGCACTGTTGATCGATCTGGGAGACGGATCGGTCCTCGACCACCTGAGTGAAATTGGCGTTCGGACTGTCGAATGGGTGTTGTTCACTCATCATCATCGTGAACAATGCCAGGGAGGGGCCAGGCTCGCCGGGACCGGAATCAAGGTGGCTGCATCATTGATTGAAAAGCCGCTGCTGGAATCCGGCCCGACATATCGCAAGATGCGACCGACGCTGGGAGATGCGTTTACGGTCCACGGAGCCAGCTACGTTCGTCCGCCGATTGATCCGATTCCCGTGGATCGGACATTTTCCAAGATGGATGATTTCACTTGGCGCGGGCGTGAGTTCTGGGTGATCGAGACCCAGGGGAACTCACCCGGTCACACGGCCTATTTGTTCAAACACAACGACCGCTGGGTGGTATTTTCCGGCGATTTGATGGTCGACGGCGCGAAGATGCACACGTGGTACGACACCGAGTGGGATTACGGTTTCGCCAAGGGGCTTTACGAACTTGGTAAGAGTGCTGCGCAGATTTCCGGCTACGATCCGTCGCACCTGCTGCCGTCTCATGGACCGATCATGCGCAACGCCAAAGGGCAGTTGCAGGACTACGTTTCCAAGCTGCGTCAGATGGGCGAAGTGTATGTCCGTGGCTACGACGTTCAGCGATTTGATGGCTGCGATCAGGATACTGTCAGCCGCCCGACAGAAGTTCCTCATCTCTGGCAATTGAGTCCCCACCTGTACAAGTTCCGTGGTCCCAATTATGCCGTCAATTTTGCAATGGTGCTGGCCGACAATGGGCATGCGCTGGTAATTGATTGCGGCCTGTTCAATCGTGAGTTCCTCGACACAGCGATCCAGCGTATGCGCGACCGTTTAGGCCTGAAGCAGATCGATGCTGTGTTTGTGACTCACATGCATGGTGATCACGGAATGGAGGCGACCTACTTGCGGGACAAATACGGAGCAAAGCTCTGGACAATGGAAGGGATCGCCGACAAGTTCGAACGTCCGTGGGATTACGACCTGTGTGCGCTGTTGCCGGCCTACCAGGATCGCGGCAAGGACCTGGGGCCATTTCAATTCGATCGAGTCGTCAAGAATGGCGACGTGATTGAATGGGAAAACATTCCATTCTGTTGCGACTGGATGCCGGGACAGACCAAGTACCACGCGTGTCTGCATGGTGAAATCGATGGTCGTCGGGTGGCATTTACAGGGGACAACATTTTTGCCAGCACGACCAGTCCGATACAGGGGGGAAACGAAGCGGTCGTTGCTCGCAACGGCGGAACTCTGGAAGAGGGGTACCTGTACGCCGCCCATTACCTGCACAGTATCGCTCCCGATCTGCTGGTGGGTGGTCATTGCTGGGTGATGGATCGCCCGAAGGAACTGATCGAACGCTTTCGAACTCGCATGATCGCATTGCGGGCGGCCTTTCAATCGCTCAGCGCCGAAACCGATTATCGGTACATGTTCGATCCGTACTGGGTGAGTGCCCTTCCGTACCGTGTTGTGGTCAAGGCGGGCAAGACGGCCTCCGTTCAGATCATGGTTCGAAACTACGGCAAGACCCCGCAGAAACACCGGATTGTTCTGCGCTCGCACCCCGGAATTACGTTTGATCCGCCAATTCTTGAAGGGACCGTGGAAGCAGGCGTGACGGAATCGATTGCCGTCAAAATCAGTGCTGCTGCCGAAACAACATCTGGAATGCGAGTCATCGGACTCGACATCACCCGCGATGCCATTCGACTGGGCGAGCTATTCGATTTCCTGCTCCATGTCGGTGACGTTCCAGAAGACAAGGCCAAGCCATCGACAACCGACAAGGGGCCGAAGTACTGAAATCGAATTCACAGGTTTCAGGTGTTCGAATGACCACAGGGCGACGCGCCAGCGATCTCCTTCGGAACAAGAACATGTCGGTTCTGTCGGCACAGTCGATTTAGCCCGTCTCACACGGAATCTTCGGACCTCGTTCGGTCTGCGGGATGGAATCGGCAGAAGTTGCCTGTTCAATCGCTCTGCGGATTTCCGATCTCTAGGGTATTCCCCCAACACAAACAAACGCCAAGTCTCCTTCGGGTGCAAAACACTCGAAAGGATGTCGGTGAAACTACTTACATCGCGAGAATACAGCCATGTTCAGCTCCCGTAAAATTGCTCTGACTCTTGCTTCGCTGACGATTGCAACGACCTTGTCTGGCTGCTGCGTGACATCGATTTCCTGTCGCAAGGCTTGTGATACTCCAAGTTGCCCCCAGACGTACGAACCGATTCCTCAGGGAATTGGACCTGTAGAATCGCCCGCTCTGGAACCAGCACCAACTCCTGTCCCCCCTTCTCCAGCATCGGCTAACCGAGGTTTTGGAACCAAGACCACCTCTGCGATTCGGGAAATGAGCGACTCACTTCGGGATACGTTCACTCGATAACATCGTCGGGACCGTTCGGCGCGGCTTCAGGTTACGACCCAGGCATGTGGTAGACCTGACTTCGACCAAGTGCCGAGACCTGGTGCAAACGACTAGCGCCGGATTGGACCCAGCGGAGACTGTCTCCCTCCGCGCGATGTGTATCTCTCAGCCGATCTTGTCGCAGATTTCGGTTGAACCATGAACGACCCGCTACGGCCGGGTGGTCAAATCGACCACCCGGCCGTTTGCATTCATACTGATACGAAAAGCCTGTGATGACTCGACTTCGCTGTTCGGGAGGACGCCAAATCAACAACCGGAATGCAATTACGAATTGCCATGCTCTTCCCGTGTGCTGCTGATGAAAATTCCCTTGCTCCAGAGATTGGTGATCGGTAGAGTCATCGTAGCCGATTAACAGACAGAACGTCTGCGGAAACACGAGGTTATGTCATGCCCGAATCATCCGTCTCCTTCAAGTTGCTGACCGGCGTCCTGCGTCGGATGCGAGTCGTCGCGATCGGTCACAGTTTTTACTTCTGTTTCCTGGTTCTTTGCGGGTTATTTGCCGCAGGACTTTTGACGGTCAGGCTGTCCGGTTTAGCGCCAGGTTTGCTGACTCCTTCCCCTAGTACCTGGATGGCGTTTGCTGCCGTTCCTGTTTTTGCGCTGCTGTTGTCGTTAATGGTCCATTCGAAGCCTACGCTTCCAGATGCTGCGCGTCTGGTGGATCAATCGACTGGGGCCAAAGATCTGTATCTCACATTGTCGCTGATTGACACCTCAGCCGGCGAGTACCAACCTCTCGTGTTGCGTTCAGCAGAAAAGCGGGCTCAGGGAGTCATCCCCGAGAAGGTCTTGCCGTTTGCGTGGCAGAATCGGTTCTGG
Organism: uncultured Schlesneria sp.; assembly: GCA_963977965.1. Lineage (GTDB taxonomy): Bacteria > Planctomycetota > Planctomycetia > Planctomycetales > Planctomycetaceae > Schlesneria. Next base: position 28,874 of record CAXBSB010000067.1, on the reverse strand, counting down.
CATGCCGTCTGGGTGCCCGCTATGGTTGCTCTGGGTGTGATGTTTCTTCCGCAACTCGATCCCTTCGGAAAGGTGGCGAAAGCCGAACAGATTTCGAAGCGGCAGGAGAAACTGACAGAATCTCGCAAGGCAACGGAAATTCGCCTCGAAGAAGTTCGCAAGAAGATTGCCGAGCATGATGAACACAATGCGACGGACGACGTCATCGAAGAGCTGAAGCTGGCCTTCAACAACATGGTCCCGACGAAGCGGGAAGAGAATCTGAAAACCCTGCTGGAAGAGCAAAAGGACATCGGCAAGTTGTGGCGTCAATTGAGTGCCGAGCGACTGAAAGACCTGATGAGCGAATCGACGACCAGCGATCAGAAATTTGGCGGAAACGAAGACGAGAAGCTGAAGAAGTGGCAGGAGGAGATGCAGCAGGGGGACGCTGGAGGAGTTCAAAAGGAGATGCAGGATCTGAAACAAGCCCTGCAAAAACTGGCTCAAACGAAGGACCCGGTCAAGCGATCCGAACTGATGCAGGATATGAAGGAACGCTTGAAAGATCTGGAGCGTCTGGCCGAAGAAAAGCTGCACAGCGAAGAACTCGCGTCCGCGCTGGAACGTGCACTGGAGCAACTCGAACTCTCGGAACAGTCAGACCTGTCTCAGGACGCTCTCGAGTCCATGATGGAGTCGCTGGAACTGTCACAGGCCGAATTGAAGGAACTTGAGCAGTCCGTCAAGGATCTGAAGGAACTGGAGAGGGCTCTGAAGACAATTCAGCAGGCGAAAAAGCTGAACGACAAGGAAAAACTCGACGGCGGTGAAATGGGCGAATGCAAAACGCTGGAGGACTATGAAAAGTTCTACCAGCAGATGCTCGCCGAATCGGGTGAAGACCCCAACGACAAGGAAGGACAAGGATTGGGCGGGCGCGGGATCGGCCGCGGTGGTGAAGCCCCGGAAAACGATTCCGTCGAATCCGGCTTCAAAAGCGAACAATCGAAATCTGCGGTCGTTGCTGGAAAGATGCTGTTGTCGATGCAGCAAAAAGGTGAAGCGGAAAAGGGAGATGTCGTTCGCGACTACAAAAACCTGCTGCAAACGGTGAAGCAGGGAGCGATGGAAGCCCTGAACACCGAACAGATCCCACCCGGCTATCACGATGGGATTAAGGGCTACTTCGACGCTTTGGAGAAGTCCAAGGACGGGAACAAGCCGAAATAGCAGTCTTCGCGGTAAGGGACATTCAGTTCGAGCCGCGATGAGCCCGAGCTCGCCGATGTCGTCCTATCGCGCGAGTTTGCCTTTACACTGCGCTTCATATCCCGTTTCAGTCTGTCGTCCCGGGCATGAAACTGCAGCGTTGAACCAATTTCCGACGCGACACGACAGTGCTGCCGTCATTAGAATGACGGACAGTAACTGATCACTGAAACCGTCGAGACTTTGGACATTGAATGTCGACTGATGATTCTCGTTCCGGCTATCGCCGTCAAAATCAGACCGCATGGAACCGTTTGTCGGATGGCAGTCAGTTTGCCAAGACCGCATCTGATGAAGAATGCCGAGATCCCCTGAAGGCACTGGACGGGCGCGGGTGGCTTCCACCGACGGTCGCGGGCCTGAATGTTCTCTGCCTGGCCTCAGGTGGTGGCTGGCAATCGATTCTTTACGCCGCTGCGGGAGCTCGTGTGACGGTGCTGGATCTCAGCCCTGGAATGCTCGAACTGGATCGCCGGGAAGCGACGCGTCGAGGCTATTCTGTCACGACCATCGAAGGCTCAATGGATGATCTTTCGATGCTGCACGATGAATCGTTCGACATCGTTCATCAACCTGTCAGCACGTGCTACGTACCGAGTATCGTCAAAGTCTATCAGGAAATTGCGAGAGTCCTGCGAGATGAAGGGCTGTACATCAGTCAGCACAAGCAACCGATTTGTGCCCAGATCACTCAGCGGACCGAGCGAAACCAGTTCATCGTCGGGATCGAATATTTTCACGAAGGACCACTCCCGAAGGTCGAAGATACGTCGTATCGCGAAGCAGGCGCGATAGAATATCTGCATCGATGGGACGAACTGGTCGGCGGCCTTTGCCGGGCTGGTTTCGTTCTGGAAGACCTGCGTGAACCGCGTCGAGCTGACTATAAGGCTCCTGTCGAACACTTTGGTTTTAGAGGCCGATTTATCCCGCCCTATGTCCGCCTGAAAGCCCGCCGATTACCTCGGCAGCGATCGACCGGTGCCACTCGACTGTGGCTCCCGTAGATTTCTGCCTCGAAATGTTGGAGAAGATCGTGGTTCATCATTCCGCGCTGGCCCGAGTCGGGATTGTTGCGACGTTCGTGCTGAGCTATCCGTTATGCGTATGGAGTGCTCCGCCTGATGTGACATCTCTTTTTCCTGCCGGTGCACAACAGGGAAGCACAACCTCTGTAACGATTCAGGGGAAACTCGGTGATGGCGTTTGTCAGGTCTGGGCATCCAAACCTGGAGTTCTCGTGACCTGTCCCGAAAAGCCAGGCCCCATCACGATTCAGGTGGGGGCTCAGGTTGAACCCGGAATCTGCTGGCTCAGGTTTTTTAACGCAGAAGGGGCCTCGGGGCTGAGGCCATTCATTATTGGAACGGCCAGCGAAATCAACGAAACCGAACCCAATGACGAAGCATCAAAAGCTCCGCCATTGCCGGAATTACCAGTCGTCGTCAATGGTCAGCATGGAAAAGGAGGGGACTCTGATTCGTATGCGGTCTACCTGAAGCAAGGCCAGGTCCTGGTGGCTTCGATGATGGCGAACCGCATTCTGGGGTCGCCTCAGGATGCCGTCTTGCAGATACTTGGCCCTGACGGATTCGTTGTCGAACAGAATGAAGATGATCAGGGCATGGACCCTCAACTGGTGTTTCCAGTGCCTGCCGATGGAATCTACACGATCCGAACCTGGGCATTCCCTGCAGCCCCCGACAGCAGTATCCGACTGTTCGGCAGTCCCGCCTGTGTCTATCGGTTGACTGTGACAACCGGTCCGTTCGTGGACCATTGTCAACCTGCAGCAATTCAGTCAGGCCAGACGCATCGTGTTCGGATGCACGGCTGGAATCTGCCAACCCCCGATCTCGACATCGCAGCCCCCGTATCCGCCCTGGAACAGCGATTTGAATGGCCGCTCGCAGGCTGGAGTCACAGGTTACCTGCGACGGTCCTGGTGCAGCCTTATCCGGGCATCGTGGAACAGGAACCGAACGACGCCGCGCACCCTCAATCCATCACGCTTCCCTGCAGTCTATCGGGCAGGATCCAGCAGCCAAAGGATGTCGACACCTATCAGTTTACTGGCAAGAAGAACCAGCGATTACGGTTTGAAGTCCTCGCGCGCGATGTCGGTTCACCACTGGATGCGATGTTGAGAATCACCGATGCAGCGGGCAAGGTGCTGAAGGAGGCCGATGACGATGGCAAGCAGTCTGCGGATCCAGACTTCGAGTTTGCCCTTCCGGCTGACGGCGATTATCGAGTCGTTGTCATAGACCGCTTTCTGCACTCCGGCGACCGATTTGCCTACCTGTTGTCGATCACCGAACCTCAGGCTGACTATTCACTGGCGGTCGCAGCGGACTCTTTCGTCCTGAGCCCGGACAAGGAACTCGAAATCCCCGTAACGGTCACTCGAACATCAGGCTTTGCGGGCGAGATTCGTGTCGCTGTCCGCGGCCTGCCAGCGGGAGTCACCGCTGATCCGGTTGTATCCGAAGGAAAGGGGGACAGTTCCAAAGCTGTCAAACTGAAGTTGAAGGGCGACGGGCAGCAATCCTATTCAGGGCGATTCCAGATCGTGGGCAGTGTCGGGAACTCGGCAGTTCTTGAACACATGGCGACGTTGCCTCTGAAATCATTTCAGTCCGAAACGTCTCAATTGTGGCTGACAGCAGCCAAGAAACCGTGATGCCGAGCGACCGGCGTCCCGTGCTACTTATCTTCAATGAAGGACTCATCACCTTCAGGAATCAATGCAGGCTTATCGCCCGGCGGTGATGGAACCTTGCTGAGTGTTGCGCCGGGGACGCGGCCCGAGAGTGGCGTTGAATCGAGTTCCACGGATGCCGGATCGATCTCGGTCCAGTTGCGGTTGGAGGACTTCTTGCGCCAATTCACGGGAAGGTTTACTGAACCGGTTCCTTCGTTCGAACCCCAGTAACTTCTCCATGCGTCGTAATCCAGTTGGCGGGCGGGAACAGTCCCTTGGCGACCAAGCTGCCAGAACACGCCGACGCTGTCGTATTGGTTGCGGTCTCCAGACCAGACAAACCGACGCTGCATCTCCATCAATTCGCCAGCATCCATCATGGCCACCAGCGGGTGACTGGATTCACACCAGAAGATATTGTCCCGAGCAGTGACCGAAACCGGGGGTGTGTGGTCATTCAATTGATTGACCCCTTCCGTCAGAAGCAGACCTCCTGACGTCAGGCAAGTAACGAAGTCGAGTTCCAGCCAGACCCGGTCGTTGTCAGTGTTATTCATTTCCGTTTGACAGCAGGCGTGCAGCAAGGCTCCCTGCAGTGCAACGACGGTGTCTTTCAACTGGAAACGCGCGGTCACGGCATCACGCAGGAAAATCAGATCGCAATGCCCACGAATCAACGTGTCGAAGACGGTGATCCGCGGAGGTTCAACAGGAGTCCCGTTCTTCATGATCCCCATGTTGCCGACACCCTGACCGGGGGCCGCCTTCTGTTCGATCACGCAAGCCGGTTGATTGGAAGGATTGGCAACTGTTACCGTCACGTCATGCAATTGAAGTTCACGTGGTCGCTCCAGCGAAAAGACCGCCCAGCGGTCGGCCGTGATTCGTTCGGGAACCGTTAGAACGACATCGACCTTGACGAGTTGCAGGGAACCGCCCGTGACAGTCATCATCCGCGACTCTGCCTCAGTCGGTGGTTCGGTCGGAGAAAACTCAATGATCGGGCGGAACCCCACGCCACTGCGAATCGTCACGTTTTCCTTGTTCGTCAGCCGAATCGGCGTTTCTGCACGACCACGCCGCCCGTTGTATCGCAGCTCAATAATCGTACCATCTTTCGCTTCTGAACAAGCGGCCTCGAGCGATTCGTATGATTTGCCACCCACAATCGTGATTGCAGGACGTATGTCTGAAGCGGAAGAGGTGACTCCAACAGAGGCTGGTCCCGGTGATCGCGGCGTCACAGGCTCGATCATCGGCGTTCCCATCTTGGATTCCGGGAACCTGGCCTTTTCCGGCAGTGCCGTCTTGATGATGTCGCCATCGCCTTGAGAGCTGAGCAGCGGAAGGTTGTCAAAGACTTTCTGCAAAGGAGTCGGATCGGGTCGAGATGTCGTCGAATTGGGTAATGTGCTGGCCGGTTGAGCTGGACTTGAGATGGCGACGCTGGTGCCAGTGGGGTTCGGCTTTGTCCCTTCAAAGGGTGCCGCCGTCGAACCGGAAAATGACGGCGATACCGTCGCTGGGTCTGGCTGCTTCGTTTGAGGAGGACTGAATACGGTCGTCGTGACTCGTGGATTCATCCGCTGTGTCAGTTGCGGAAATCGCTCCATCGCCAGAACGACGATTAACAGCGATGCGGCGGTGGCGATCCAGCCGATATTGCCTTGCCACAATGGTTGATCACTGCGAGTCGCAGTGAGCCAGACTTGTCCATCGATCGGAACGGCACCCGTTCCCAGCAGCCTGGCAACTTTCAGAAGGTCACCGAGCAGTTTTGCGGGATTTGAGTAGCGACGCTTTGGATCACTCGCCATCATCTTGCGAACGATGGCTGACAGCGCCGGCGGCACTCGCCGATTCTTCTTCATCGGATCAGGAGGATCCTTACCCTGGTGGTCGAGCAGTTTCTGCAGGACCGTTCCTTCGGGATAAGGAGGCTCACCCGTCAACATGTGGTACAGGGTACATCCAAGAGAATAGATGTCGCTGCGAACATCGACACTGCGCGGATCTTTGGCCTGCTCGGGCGAGATGTAATCAAATGTTCCGAGCGTCGTTCCTGCGACGGTCAATTCCAGCGAGGTATCTGCAGACTCTTTTCTGGCCAGACCCAGATCAACGAGTTTCGCACGACCCTGAGGCGTAATCAGGACGTTGGACGGTTTGATATCCCGATGGATTACGCCCGCTGCCGCTGTATGACTCAATGCCGCCGTGAGCTGCATCGCGTAGTTAACGGCTTCTGCAGGTGGCAATCGGTCACGTGATCGTATGACGTCACGCAAATTGGAACCGGGAATGTATTCGTAAGCGATGTAGTGCAGCCCGGCATCCTCGCCGTAGAAGAAGATCCGGGCGATGTTGTCGTGGTCCAGGCGCGCTGCGGCACGGGCTTCATTCTGGAAACGGAGGACCGCAGCGGGATCGGATGTCAGGGCTGGAGACAGAATTTTCAAGGCGACATTGCGACGCAGTTGTTCGTCTGTGGCAAGGAAAACAGAGCCCATTCCCCCCGTGCCGATTCGGCGTTGAACCGTAAAATGCCCGACGCGAATTCCTTGAACGTCATCCGCTTCGGCGGTGGTCGGAAACAGGCGACGCATCAATTCAGGCGTCTGATCTTTATCTGTCGTTTCCACAACCGCAGACAACGGCTCGGAACGCAGACTGGTAATCACCGTTTCGGTCCCGGGAATTACGGGACTGCTCCATGGAAACGGAAACCCGCCGTGCGGACCGACACCTTGGGGGCCAATCCCAGGCGGATTTTCCGATTTGATCTGGCTACTCGCCATTTCGTTCATTCCATCGAAGCGCTGTTTGAAACAGTCTGGCCTGATCCTTCCGTAGAACCTTCCCACGTCTTAACCCAATTCCCTACCCGCCGCCAAGTCTGGAAACAGAGTTTCCCGTAAGGACTTCCCGCAACGACAGTTGCAGGTGGCGGTCGTTCGCTGGATACCCACGAACGGCGCGAGGATTGATTGGATTAATGTCGCAGAGGTTCTGCCGCAAACATTGAACAGAAAATAAGTTGTGAAAAACAGACGAGTGAAATGTCACGTCGAAGTGTATTGAACACCGAGATTGTACGGTGATTTGCTATTTCTTCTTGGAAAAATTCGGGGCAAGGTCACCATAATTTCGGAAACTGGCGACTTTTTTTCTGTTTTGACACCCTGGCTGAGATGTCTTAACGCTTATTCTTCAGGACCGCCCCAACCTCTTCGACAATCGCTTCAAACAAGGCTGTCGCGTCATCGTCCAGATTGGCAGTATATTGTTCACTGTCGATCACGATCGCCGCATGGTGGCGAACCGTCGTATCCGAGACTGGCACGGCTTCGGTTCCAGGCTCCGGTGGTCGAACTAACTTTCGAAGTTCATGGACTTTCGGTACAAACGCCTGTTCCAGATGCTCGTTCAGATCGTGAGCCCGGCGTGCCGCCTCGCGAATCTTGTCACGCAGCGTGAGTTGATTGAGATTCAGTGATCGGGCCATGTTGATGTTACCTCAAGGTGTGGCGGAGACCGATTAAACCGTCGCAAGGGGTTAAGAGTCAAGACGCATCTCGAAGGATCAAGGTTCCAACGGAGTTTGTTTCCTTCACCCTGAATACGGAACACGACACAACCCATCGGTTTTTCGATCCCACAGGAAACATTGCCGCATGCGAATTCTGGTGCTGGCAGACATTCATGCCAACTGGCCTGCCTTGTCTGCAATCCACGAAACTTTCGATCAGTGCCTCGTCCTGGGAGACCTCGTAGAATACGGGGCTCAACCAATTGAGTGCATCGATTGGGTTCGTCAGCATGCCACATACGTGATCCGTGGTAATCATGATCATTCTGTGGGACAGCGGGTTCCGCCACCGTCCGGTTCAGGCTTGCGTGGCCTGGCCGCCGCAACGAGGCTGCAGCACTGGAATCTGCTCACCGCCAGCCACTTGAAGTACCTCTCAAGACTGCCCGTCTCGCAAACGGTGGAACTTGGACGCCAGCGATTTCACCTGGTGCATGCGACTCCGCGAGATCCCATGGATGAATATCTGGCAACAGACAAAGCAACCTGGACCAGTCGACTGGCAGGAATCGACGCCGACTTCGTCTGTGTCGGACATACGCATCTGCAGTTCCATCTCGATCTGGACCGATTGCAACTGATCAATCCAGGCAGCGTCGGTCAACCTCGGGATGGCGACCCTCGCGCTGCATACGCAATCATCGAAGATGGTCAGGTCGAATTGAAACGCGTCGAATACGACATCGACCAATCGGTCGCTGCTCTGCGCAATCTGGGATTGTCGGACGAACTCTTCCACCAGGCCGAGTCGTTGCTGCGAACTGGCGGTCAATTCTAGATCGCATCCAATCTCAGCGTGGTTTCCCACGGGCGCCGTACTGCAGCGTCGAATCCACGTTCCGAATACGGACGTGCGAGCCGCACGAACCACTGGTTGCTGGTTACGATCGATCCTATACTGCGAGCCAGCAATCCCTTTTCACACTTGGCGATGACGACGCATGGCACGTTATTTCAAATACAAATCTGCAGAAGAAGTTCAATCGGAGGCACTCAGCTGGGGAAAGACCCTGCCGGTATCTAACGATATGGCGAGCCTCTTTCAGCCAATCAACATTGGCTCGTTGACACTGGGGAACCGGTTGTGCATTCAACCGATGGAAGGCTGTGATGGTACGCTCGACGGTGCCCCTGACGAATTGACATTCCGGCGCTATCGACGATTCGGAGCGGGCGGAGCGAAGCTGATCTGGGGTGAGGCAACTGCCATTGATGAAGCCGCGCGCATGAATCCTCGGCAACTCTGGTTGAACGATCAGACCGCCGCGGCACTGGAACAGATGCTGGCGGGTTGTCGCGAGGCACATCGCGATGCGTTTGGCAGTGAATCAGGACTGGCTGTCGGGTTACAACTGACACACTCGGGACGCTTCAGCTACCGTCGACCGCAGATTGCCACTCGAGATCCCCTGCTGGACCCATTAACGCTCGACAAATCAACTGGAAAGTTCGTTGACGCGTCGTATCCTTTGCTGAGTGACGATGACCTGAAGCGTATTGAAGATCAGTACATGGTCGCAGCGCATCTGGCAGCAAAAATCGGCTGCGATTTTGTCGATATCAAGCAGTGCCACAGGTACCTGCTGTCAGAGTTGCTCGCGGCCCGTCATCGGCCAGGGCCATACGGCGGATCACTGGAGAATCGAACACGACTGGTGCGGAACATCATCACCAGAATCAGGTCCGAGATCCCCCGACTCACCATTGTGACTCGAATGAATGTGTACGACGGGATTCCATATCTTCGCCACGACCGGTGGCAGCAGCTTTATGGTTCATCCGCCTCGAATATTGCTCCTGATGCCTCTGCTTCAGTCGGCGTTCCAGTTCCTCATCAATTGCCGCTGCAAACGTCGTTCGGCGTTGATATCAATGACCATCTTGGGATGGACCTGCGGGAACCGATTCAGTTGACAACATGGTTGCGCGACTGGGGCGTTGCAGCAGTCAACGTCACGATGGGAAATCCGTATGCGAATCCGCATGTCGTTCGTCCCGCAGAGTTTGCCCCCGTCGACGGATACGACGCCCCAGAACATCCGCTCATCGGTGTGTTGCGACATTTTGATGCCACAGCCGCAGTGCAGCAGGCGGTTCCCGGTTTTCCCGTCATCGGCAGCGGATATAGCTGGCTGCAGGACTTTGCATTGCAGGCCGGTGCTGGAAATCTGCGGGACCACAGGTGCTCAATTGTTGGCCTCGGTCGAGCCTCGCTGTCGCATCCTGATTTTGCCCGATACGTTCAGGAACATGGAACCCTGAATCGCAAGCTGATTTGTCGGACATTCAGTTATTGCACGAACCTGATGCGGACGAAAGATCATCCGCTGGGCCAATATCCGACCGGTTGTCCACCCTTCGACAAGGAAGTCTATGGACCGCTCTGGAAAGAAATTGAACAGAAGCGGGAAGGCCGGGAGACATGAATTCGGGATCGACTCCCAGCCAGTCTGCGATATGATAGTTCCATCACCTTGCGTTGATGCAGAGTTGGCGTGGTGTCATTGAGGTCGAAGTGGTGTACGACAATCCCTATTCACGGCGACAAGTCCTTCAGGCAGGCACATTGCCGTTCCTAGGCCTGGGATTGCCGCGCGTTCTCTCCGCAGGTACCGGAGGAAGCGGACCGAAGTCGTGCATTTTCATCTATCAGTACGGGGGCCTCAGCCAGCTCGACTCCTGGGACCTGAAGCCAAACGGGCCGAGTGAGATCCGCGGCCCTTACCAGCCAATTCCAACGTCGGTTCCAGGGTTTCAAGTTGGCGAACTGATGCCGCGACTGGCCAAACTTGCTGACCAGTACGCTGTGATTCGCTCGATGACCCACAATGTTCCTGTTCATGACATCGCCAACAAGATGCTCCTGGCAGGCCAATCGCTTCCCGCTGCGGACGCCCCATCGTTCGGCGCGGTCGTTTCCAAGTTGCGTCCGTCAACGGCCAGTGTTCCATCGCATGTCTGGCTGCAAAAGTTTGGAGGTGGAGCTGCTCCTCCCGAACCTGCTTATTTGACGGGCGGTTTTCTCGGCATGGCGCACAGCCCGTTATTGATTGGTGTCAACCACGAGGATCATCCCGCCAACCCTGCATTTCGTGTGAAATCGTTCGATACTGCCGACGGAGTCTCATTGGCTCGACTCGATTCACGCCGCAAACTGCTGGATCATGTGGAGTCTCCGCAGAGTCACCACGATTCAGGAATCCAGGGTGACAGACTTGCCCAGTCACACGGACAGTTTCGTGAGCGAGCATTCGAGCTTCTATCGGGTTCACAAGCTCGCAAAGCGTTTGATATTGAGCAGGAAGCTCCCCCAGTCCGTGATCGCTACGGGCGTCACCCGCTCGGACAGAACTTATTGCTGGCCAGGCGTCTGGTCGAAGCCGGTGTGCGTCTGGTCAATGTCGTCGCATGGACAGGACTGGCTCCTGGCGAAAAGTTCATGAGTGTTGAAACGTGGGACATGCACGGTAACGCGGGAATCGACATCTTTGCCAACGGCTGGAACGGGCTCGGCTGGGCACTTCCCAAATGCGACGAAGCAGTCTCGGCACTGCTGGAGGACCTGCAGGCTCGCGGAATGCTGGACAGTACCCTGGTCGTTCTTGTCGGTGAATTCGGACGAACGCCGCGAATCAGTCGAGGAGGTTCGGCGATTGGTCGAGATCATTGGCCGAATTGCTACTCAGCGATGGTCGCAGGTGCCGGGGTAAAGGGGGGAACCGTTTACGGGGCGAGTGACCAACAGGCCGCCTATGTGAAGGACCGGCCTGTATCACCTGAAGACTTCGCGGCAACGTTGTTTCACGCGATGGATATCCCTCCTGAAACGCGAATCAGCCCCGATGGGTTTACCCGCCCCGCCAGTTCCGGCCAGGTTATCCACGAATTGTTCTAGGTGCGAGAGGCACCCGCGTCGCGTCGGTACATGGGTTAGACGCTGCGCTTGATGCCCGCGGGATGCGCACTTAAGTTGGATGCGATCAAGCCCAGAATTGCCAATGAAGCGCCATCGCATCTTCATCGCTGCACCGCCCACGCGGCGAGCACGAAACTCTGTGAAAAGACGAGAATCGCATCGACGACTTCGCAAGATCAGCCCGTGTTTTCAGCATTGTTATTGTCACGTCGCCGATTGCGGAACGTAGGCCTTCAGTCTACTCTATTTCAGGCAAATCATTTCTCGCCGCCCCGATGGAGATCTTCGCATGAATCGACTCTGGACGCTCTCAAATCCTCTTCTGGTGGTTTCTCTTTTTCTATCGCTGGTGACGTCCGTTCATGCTGATCCTATTCCACCGTTTCCGGCCGATCCGGCAGCCTGGGTCAATTCTGGACCACTATCAGCAAGCAGTCTCAAGGGGAAAGGAATCGTCCTCTGGTTCTTTGAAGAAGATGATCAAGGGAGTGCCGCGCGCTGGCGAACGACTGTTGAAGAAGTCAAAAAGTTTGAAGGGCGACCGGTCATCTTCATCGCAGTCAACTCGGGAAGCCCTCGGCAGAAGATTGAGGCATACGTTCGTCAGGTCGGAGGCAAATGGCCTGTGATCGTCGATCAATCACGCGACTTCGAATCGGCCTGCGGACTGTTCCAGGAAATTGACACCAAGAACGTTTCCCAGTTCCGCTATATCACTCCCGATGGCGAGATGCATACTCCCGTTAAGGATGAGATTAAGGAAATCGCGGAATTGGCGGAAGAGGGTGCCGCCTGGAAGATCGATCCAACAAACATCCCCGATCCGCTGAAGCAGACGTGGTTCGCTGTCGAAATCGGCAATTACAAAGGTCTGGCTGCAAACTTGAAGAAGTCAACTTCTTCGCCAAAGGCAGAGACGAAGGAAGCTGCGACGAAACTGATGGAACTTGTCCAGCAGGAGATCGATGCCCAGATGGCAAAAATCAAGGAAGCTCAGGACGCCTCGAACACTTTTAAGACTCACGAACTGCTTTCCGAGCTACTCGATCGGTTTAACGGATTTGAATTGCCGAAAGAGACTGCCACGATGAAGAAGGACCTGGCGAAAGATGCCAAGGTCAAGGCCGGCATGCTGGCTCAGAAGAGCCTGGAACAGGAACGCAAGAAGCTGGCCGTTGGTAATCCTGCTGCCAAGGCCAAATCAATCACGGCGCTTGAGAAGATCGTGAACGATTTCCCTGAAACCTCACTAGCTCGACATGCACAGTCGCTGATCGACGCGGCTCAGAAGTAAGGCGACGAATGAGTTGCCCCGCACTCAGAACATGAAGCGGGGCAAGTCTCACTGGAATGGTTCGATGCTGACTTCAACCTTGCCGAGGGCAAACGGGATCGACTGTTCGGGGGCGATGACGATGTCGTTTCCCCACATCTTCGAAAAACAGGCATCTTTCACGTGCCAGGTATGTGTCTGCCAATTGGACTCCTGCGACACACCAAACCATTGCCCGACATTGGCGTATGGCATTCGCCCCTGACTGTCGGCAACTTCGTATCGAAGGTTCATGCCGACGTTACCCGCAGCAAGTCGACGTACTGTCGCACGAATGTAGTATTCGCGTACCTGAAATCCAGCAAACGACGGGTGCACGTAAAAAGAGATCGGATGATTGATGTCTCCTGGCATAACAAGGCCCGCCGATCCATCTGCGAATGTCACCGTCGGATAATTCACCCGGCCACGCGGGGTGACTCCTTGAAGTTGATCAGGCTGTCCTGCCTGGAAGGAGACCGTTTTCGCAGATGTATAGTCTCCTCCCCACGGAAAGTTCCGACTCGAATTATCACGAGCCTGCTGAACGATTTCCTCGGGTAGTCCCGCGACAATCACAGGAACCTCACTGAGAACGAGGGGGGTGTTGGCTGACAGCTTCGTTGAAACGGCGCTGATCAAATTTGTCACACCGACATCCCTGCCAAATGTGACCGTTCGGTGGGCAGCATCCAGGCTGAGTCCGGTTGGCATCCACGCGACCAGGACATCCGACGTCTCACCAGCAAACACAAATCCATAACCACGTTGCAGGTCTCCCAGAGCCAGCCAGCCCTGATAACGCGGTGATTGGCCAAGGGTCGATGAGAGCACCTTCATCGTTCGGTAAGCCGCGCGTGGACTGCCATCCCGTTTCAGTAACCCAAATCCTTGATCTTCTCCGGCAGGGTCCTGAGCTTCGAACCACTGCGTACATGTAATCCCCTGAGCGACTGCCATCGTGTACATCCGGGCCAGGGCAACTGCCGCATCGTGTTCAGTAACGGTCCGATTCTTGTTTGAAACGAGTCGGTGTCCGACTTCTGTCATCCAGATTTCGGCATTCGCCCGTTCGGGAGCCGCCGCCTTGAGCATCGATCGCAGAATACGATTCATCCAGAGAAAGGGGACTTCACCATCAGTCTCACTCAGTCCATCTGCGATCTCGTACGGGTGGATGCAGAGAAAGTCAAAACAGTTCGGCTTTCCCTGTGCGGCCATCGACCGGATCGCTTGATGCAGATACGGGGCATCAAAACTGGCGACCGTCAGACCAATCTGCGACTTCGGATCAGCTTTTCGCGCTGCTTCGTACGTGGCGATGGCGAGGCGGGCGTAATCCGTTGTCGTGTGATGGCCATCATTAAATCCCCCGTTTCCTTCGTTCCAGACTTCCCAGTAATGAATCTGGTTCTTGTAGCGTCCTACAACAGTGGACACATACCTCGACCAGCCATCCAGATCGTCCATCGGAAAGGTATGACTCGATTTGGATCCCGGGCGTGAACCCATCAGGATCGCATTGATTTCCAACTTGTGATCGATTGCCGATTTGATCAATCGATCTCCGTCGGACCAGTTCCACATTTCCGGTTTGGGTTCAAAGGTGCTCCATTCTGGAAAGAGGCGGATTGTCGTTACGCCCGCATCCATCATCTTCGGAAACCATTCTTCGTGGTTTCGAAACGAACTGGCAGAGGAACTGATGCCCCATGGCGAACCAGATCGTTGCGCGGTCGCTGCGGGTTCGGCCGCGACAAGTTCGCCACAAATGCCGATCAAGCCACAGAAGGCCAGTAACGCAAACAACCTTCGAAGGAAATACGCGTGCAAAGTCATCGGCGGTCAATCCTGAGAAGAGGCACAGTAACGTGTTCGAGACTCGACGTAGCACTCGTGCCCTTGTCGAGAAAAAGCACGATACAGCGTTCATCCCCATTTTGACCACACTCAAAGAACGAACAGAGCCTGTCGGAGATCTCGACAGGCTCTTTGGTATTTCGTTCGGACATCAGCCGATTACAGGCTGGACAGAGGAGTGCCGTCAGCGGCATTACCCTGGGTGTTTGCAATCACCTGACCGGTCAGCGTGCTGTAGATCCAGCCGACTTTGGCATCACCCTGCGTTGCAGCGGTGTCGATATCGGTTGAACTGATGGCCGTGGCCTTGACCAGGATCCCGGTACCGCCGTTGTAAGGATTGGTTGGGAACTGAGCCATCAAGTAAGGACCGTAGGGATAACCAGTGGTTCCTGGAGCAGCGGTATCACCGGCGAGGTTGCTGGCGAGCGTCAATTGCTTGACGACGTTATCAGCGGTTCCGCTTGGGAAGGCACCATCGTGCTGGAACTTGTACATCGTGACTTGTGAACGGATCTGAGCAAGGTCAGCTCGCAGTGCCGATTCTTTGGCATTTGCGGTTGACGAAGCAAATTGTGGCAACACCGTTGCCGCCAGGATCCCGAGGATCACAACGACAATCAATACTTCGATCAGAGTAAACCCGCGACGATTCGTGTTCTTGAACTTCTGCATGACATTAGGCCCCTGGCGAACTGGGAAAATGTAAGCCACCGCTGGCAGAACGACCGCCACGGCGTGAGACCATTGCAAGCCCGCCACACGCGGTCTGAATGAGTGTCTCTGCTGTCGGGGTTAGGAATGACCCGAACATTCGAAACCTATGTCTGATTCGTGGAGTGTCAAATCTTAGTTCAAAAAAAAGTACAAAAAAGTACTGTTGGTTTGGCATTGGCACTCCGACTCGGCCGCGAACGCCGGGAAATATTTGTCCCTTACGGCAGATTTGCAGCGTCATCCCCCGATATACCGAGCGTAAAACCCTCGAGCGACAGGGATTTCTTCCGTTCCCTGGATGATGGCCCGGCCATCGCGAAATACGGTCATTTGCAGAGTCCCTCCGGTGGCAGTAAACCGTAACAGGAACGGGTTTCGTGTGACATCTCCCAGCGGCGACAGTACTTTCGCCAGTTCTTCGAGGGAAAGAGAAACGGGTTCCGCGGGTGAGATCTGAACAGAATTTCGGCCGCACAATACCGTCGTTTGTGACGTCTGCCCGCCGTTTAGCCAGTCACGTCGCTGCTGCGGGCCGCAGGCAGGACATTCTCCACGTTCCCGCAAACCAGCCAGATTCATCTGGCGAAGCGTCCCTTCCCAGACATCGACAATCGTCAGTTGTGACTGAACGAGTTGCTGCTGCCCAGACAGAATCTTTAACGCGGTCGCTGCCTGCAGGGATGTCACCATATGAATCGCCGGCGCGATGACTCCGGCCGTATCGCACGTTTCTGATGCCCCCGGGTCAGGTGGAGATTCGATGACGCAACGCAGACAGGCGGATTGCCCCGGAAAGATGGCCATCGTCTGCCCGTGGCTTCCCACGACGCCAGCGTAAACCCAGGGGATGTTTGTCTCCAATGAAACATCGTTGACCAGAAATCGGGTTTCGAAATTGTCGGTTCCGTCCAGAATCAGGTCGACATCCTGAACGTAATCGCGGATCGAACGCCAGTCGACATCCGCCACATGCGGTTCCAGGACCACTTGCGAGTTGATACGCGACAATCTGGTGGCCGCGACAACGGCCTTCGGCAAATGTTGGGCGACATCCTCTTCGTCGAATAAGACTTGGCGCTGCAGATTCGAAAGATCGACAAAGTCGCGATCAACGATACGCAGCTTTCCCACACCCGCTCGAACGAGCGTGTCGGCCAGCACCGTCCCGAGTGCTCCACAGCCGATGAGAAGAACGCGAGCCTGGCGGAGACGCTCCTGGCCTTCGCGCCCGATCCCCGTAAATCGAATCTGTCGACTGTATCGATCGAGTGAATCCGAATCCGATGTTGAAGTGTCACCGTTCAATCCGAGTTTTCCTTTCGCCGAAATCCTGCCAGCCCATGCCGATCGGATTGATATTCCTGAAACGATTTATCTGTGAGATCGGCACGTCGACGGAACGCCAATTTCAAAAGAGACGTACCTTTCACTTGAGACAACCGCGAGCGAAGAATGGGTGACTGACGAATCAGGTCGTCGTTCTGAAACTGGTGCAGGGATGGCAGGATCTCTACGGAAGACAGTGTTCCATAGTTCGCCGCTGCTTCTTCCAGCAGATCCCGTGTCAGTGAATCTCCCCAGTAATTCATCTCCATCCCAAGTCGTTCTGCCCCCGCTGTTCCACCAACGGCCATGTTGTAGTAGCTCAGATAGACAGGATGTGACTGAAAGTTGACGCCAAACTGGATCAGAGCCAGCAACGTTGCTGCGACATATGCCAGTCGACAACCAACCACACGAGCCGCGATTCCAATCGAAGCGACAACTCCGCGACCGACAAACAATGCCCAAATCGGAAAGACCGTCAGAAAAAGTCGCTCTCCGTCGTAAACAGCAACCCCGGGCATCGAAAAGACGATCAACGGAAAGAGGCCGGTTGCCAGAAACAGCCGATCCTGCCAGCGATCCTCCATCTGCGAACCGACATTGGCACGCTGACTGGCGATCAGCCCAAGTAATCCCAGGAGATGCAGGCCAAGAGGGACCGTGACAGCAAACATCACGAGCGGATAATGCCACGGAACAAGTCGATCCTGGTACGTCGTGCCAAAGTAATAACAGTTCAACGTGACTCGGTTTGTCGTTCGCCCCAGGTATTCGAGTGCGTGTTTGAAGGGATCGTGCCAGAGGTACGGCCAACCAGCCGCGAAAACAAGTGTTGCGACCGTGAACCAGATCAGCAGCGGGACAAGCCCACGCTGACGCCAGCGCAGCAGCGTCCAGATGACAATCGGAACGGGAATCAGGATTGCCTGGATCTTCGTCAGCAATGCAACTCCCAGGAGTACTCCTGCCAGTATCGCGGCGCGACGCGACGGGGGAGTTGTCTGGTTCCAGCCTGATGCGATCGACAGAATGGTGGCTGTGCATGTCAAATTCGTGATCGTCTCAAGTGCCGCCAGATGAGCGTGCCCGTAGAGGCGAGGCATTAGCACGAGTGCCAGACCTGTAATCGCTCCCTGCCATTCGGGACTCAACACAGATTTCTCCGAACTTCGTTTTGCTGAGAATGTGACGAAGGCCCCTAACATCCAAATCGTCAGCGCGAATGCCGTTGCAGATCCAGTTCGGGCACATGCGGTGACGAACGGTCCATCAGGTTGAAGCGGTGGGGCAATCCACCATGTCACTTGATGATGCAGGCCGAGCCAAAAGCGACCGAAGGGAGGGTGGTCGGGGTTGTAACCGAGTTCACGACGAAACGCCTCACTCGATGTCCCGGGAATCAGGTTGAACCAACCCAGAGCCCGGGTCTGCTCGATCAGGTAGACCCCTTGCTCGACGTTGAAGATCTCGTCAATCGTCAATCCCGGACCTGCAGGCATGCCGGGGTAACTTCCGGCAGGATCGATACTGATCACAATACTGATCCAAGCCGCGAGCGCCACGACGGCTGATGGCCACGTCGTGCAAATAGACTTCGGAGTGAATTCGAAGAGGTACTGCATGACGACCGATGGTATCATGCTGTGCCGGGAGTGCTATCCCATCACCCCGCGAAATACCCTGCTCTCCTTTGAAGAAGTATGAACTGTGTTGGCATTGAAGCGACTCTGTGTTTTTTGCGGTTCCAGCGCGGGGACTGATCCCGTTTATCGCGAAATGGCGACCCGGTTTGGCGAACTGATGGTCCAATCTGGACAGGAACTTGTTTATGGTGGTGGCAGCGTCGGTCTGATGGGAACGATTGCAGACGCAGTGCTCAACGCAGGGGGACGAGTCACAGGAGTCATCCCGCAATTTCTGGCGACCAGAGAATTGCTCCATGAAGGGGTAACTGATCTGAGGATCACGACCGGCATGCATGAGCGGAAGGCATTGATGGCTGAGCTTTCCGATGCATTCGTGGCCTTGCCAGGTGGACTGGGGACGTATGAAGAGCTTTTCGAAGTCATGACGTGGGCGCAACTGGGCCTGCACAGCAAGCCGATCGGCCTGCTGAATATTTCGGGATACTTCGATCCGCTGGTCCAGCTTGTGGACCGGGCAATTTCAACAGGGTTCTGCCGCGATGAGCATCGTCGCTTGTTCATCGTCGACGAACAGCCGGAGCGACTGTTGGAGCGACTGGCCTTGCACCAGCCGCCAACCGTCGGAAAATGGATTCATTCACGTGAGCAGACCTGATTCTGGAGTTGAAGCGTGACTAAGGCTGAGCCAGAGACAGATTGCCATCCGCGTGACCAGTTGCGTCGCGCCATCAGCATCGTCTGGCCTGTCTTGTTTTGCCTGTGGTTCTTCAGTTTTGACTTACCCAACAATCGGCCCGCCACGCGCTGGAGGATCTGGCCGGCGATCCCATTCGAACTGATGGATCTGGTCGACCCGCCCGTCGTTCCAAACGCATTACCATGGAGCTGGTTGTACCTTGGTCAGCGAATTCCGTTTCTGGCGGTCGCGACCGTCATCTGGCTCGGTGCAGTCTGCCTCGGCCGGATGGAATTGAGATCACTGCGAATCTGCTCAGCCCTGGATCGAACGGAACGCCTTTTTCTATCGGGATGCCTGGGGTTGTCGACCCTGTCGCTGCTTGTACTTGGATTAGGATTGCTGGGTTTGCTCAGCCCGTGGCCAACCTTGCTGCTGATCATAGGGGCAGTGATCGTCGAAGGCTGGTTGACCTGGAACGATGCCAGAAACCTCAATCCCATCAGACCGCCTGCAATCGATGCCAAACAATGGCTTCCCATCATTGCCTGGCCTGTGATCATTCTCTTCACCGGATGTCTGCTGCTCGGGGCCATGTCGCCTCAAACAGATTTTGACGTGATCGAATACCATCTCGGTGGACCGAAGGAGTGGTACCTGCAGGGCCGCATCTCACGCCTGCCGCACAACGTGTACACCAGCTTTCCGTTCCTGACGGAAATGCTGTTGCTGTCAGGAATGGTCTGTTACGGCGACTGGGAATGGGGGGCTCTGGCCGGTCAGGCAGTGATCGCCGGATTTGCGCCACTGACCGCATTGGGACTTTATTCATTTGCGAAACGCTGGTTTTCCGCATCGGCAGGTTGGCTGGCCGTGATTGTCTGGCTGACGACTCCCTGGGTCTATCGGATCTCAATCATTGCCTATGCGGAAGGGGGGCTGGCCTGTTATCTGCTGGCAACGCTTACGGTTGTCTTGCGAATCCTCTGGAGCTCCGATTCGGATTCCGAGAACGAGTCAGTCCCGCTGCATGGCTTATGTGGGCTGCTCGCAGGGAGCGCTATGGCGTGCAAGTACACGGGTTTGGTCTCCGTCGTCATTCCCGCGGCTGTTCTGCTTTTGGTTTCGTTAATTCGTCAGGTTTATCTCGCTCAGGCTTCGCGCGCATCCTGCATGAATTTGCTCAAGAGCCTTGCTGTGTTCAGTACTGGCGTCGGAATCGCGATTGGTCCCTGGCTGATCAAGAACACGGTTGAGACTGGCAATCCTGTCTTCCCATTGGCCTATTCTTTATTTGGTGGTGAGGGACGGGATCAACAGATGAACGAGCAATGGAAGCAAGGTCACTCGCGCCGTTACTCAGGATTACAGGAGCGTTTGTTGGACTTGCCCGTGAAGCTGACGGACGTTGTGGCCAACAACGATTGGCACAGCGCGCTGATGTTTGCCTTCGCTCCGCTGGCACTTCTGGCTTCATGGAGGCGGAAGGTCTGGCTGGTCTGGGGATTCATCGCCTGGCAATTCCTGACATGGTTCCTGCTGACACACCAGATCGACCGGTTCTATGTCCCGATGTTTCCTGCGGTGGCATTACTGGCAGGCGTGGGAGCCAGCTATCTGATCAGCTTCACTGCCGGACGAGTTCTGTGTTCGGTTGCCATGGCGCTGTGCATCGCATTCAACGTCTGGATCATGCAGAACATCGGCGGCTTTAATGCAGGCCGGACTGATCTGCGAGCAGCAGCGATGCTGGTGGTGTCTCCATCCTTGCAATGGATTAACGACGAAATCGCCGCTGGTCGGCTTCCACAAGACACCAAAGTTCTGTGCGTCGGAGAAGCTGCCTTATTTCACGCGAAGTTTCCCTACGTCTACAACACAGTCTTTGATCGCTCGCTCTTTGAATCCTGGTTCGCAGAGCGAACGGATGAGGGATTGCGCCTCCGTTCGGCAGACCAGATCCGGGCCACACTGAAAGACCACGGGATCACACACCTGTTGGTGAACTGGGCGGAAATCCTGAGATACCGGGAACCTGGCAGCTATGGCTACACCGATTTCGCTCATCCTGATCGACTGCAGGAACTCCAGAAGGCAGGGTTGATTGGCCCCGCGCTTCCTCTTCCAGACCGTGTCACCTTCGCACCCGCCAGTCCAAAGAAACAACAGCAGGTAAAGGACTGGGCTCCGGGTCTGGGAGTCTCACTCGCTGATCAACCAGGCTACCGATCGGTACAGATCTTCCCCGTTCGATAGCAACTTTGATCGACGGCATTCCAGGCTATGCTACGCGACGCAACCCTGACATGAGTCTTCGTCGTGCATCCATTCCGGCGGCTTTGTCTCACCGCATTTGACGCACTTGCGGAATTGTGACTGTCGTAATTGACGCGCCGTTTCGATCATGTCCTGCAGGAGAGATGTCAGTTGAACTGCCGGAATCACTCGCCAATTCATGCTCATGATCGGCTGAGTATGAACGACGGGTGTATGGGAACCTTCCAGGGCGATCGAGAAGACCGAAATCGTGATGCGACTTCCGGCAACCCGGATAACGACTTCACCCGGATCACCACCCACGAATACAAGCGACCCATCAGCACAATTCTCTTCGCGGGTTGGCAGCGGAATCGTAGCGTGAATCAACTTCAACAAAGATCGACGATCGAGTGGCTGCATATCAGGAGCGCCCGTCGAGGCTTGAGCCCCACTGGCAATTGTTGCTTTGGGAAATTTGGGTTTCATGCGATTTGTCGGAGGCATTTCGGTTTTCTGTCTGATCAGAATAGGAAATCGGTCGTGAAAAGTCTCGTAAGGAGATCATCACAAGTTAAGAAACAGACCCGACACTTTGTAAACTGCGATGCAGTGGATTTAGGATAATTGTTGCTTTCCGAAATTCTATCAAACGTTATTCGGGATGATGGATTGCCTGTCTGCTGGAGTCGCTTGCCAGCGCCGCTGAAACTCCAGCGCCGCTCCATTGAATCGATGAGGGATACTGGCAGCGACAAGAACAGGAATTCCATTGATTCGAGTGATGCAAACCTGGTTCCCATTTCGATCGGTGACTCGAGCGATTACTGGCGATTCCCGATCACCCTGCTCGGCCGGAAGGATTCGAAGAGCCGCATCCCACATTGCATTATTGCCAACTTCGCTGAGTCTCATTTCCAGAATTTGAACACTGTCAAACGCAGACATCGACCAGGCACTTTCTACAGTCTTGTCGCCCCAGCCACCCGCCATCGCTAACGCGAATTCCCGAAGGTATTTCGAGAAACCTGCGATAATCTCACTGATCTGACAATACACCTCTCCAAAAGGCGTGTTGTTCGAACGTTTTGGACGAAAAACAGAAAAAACAGGGCTGTTGTCGCAACTTCTTTTTGATGATCGTGTTGCGCCCGAAATCTGAACTCACAATTTCGACCCGGGATGGCTCTTTACTCCGTAGAGTACGGATTCACACAGGCGTACGCCACAACAAACAAGAATAACGTAAAGCCATTATAGGTAACGTTTAATGTCGATTGTCGATACGGCCGTCAGCAAGGAAGCTTGTGTGACAAACCCGTCCGACATCGTGGCTCGGATTTATCCACATCGGGCGAACGTCATCACGTGCAGTCATTACTGCGGTGCTTTGGTGACTTTGATCGCGACAACCCCGTCAGCACTCTTCACTGGGATGTTGCCCGATTGCGGATCCGGTGGGCCTGTTGCAACCAACTTCAAGTCGGGAATTTCCGTTCCCGCGAAATTGGCGGGAATGCGGACTTCGAATGTGAAGGCGGTCTCTGCCGCTTTCACCACCACGTTGGGGGCCGCCACACCAGCAGGCAAACCCGTCGCCGACAGCGTCACATCACCCGTGTAGCCAGCCAGTCGCTCGATGGTTCCAGTGACTTTCACGACCGCACCAGTTTTGGGATCGAGCATTGCTTCCAGGGGCGTTGGTCCTGCCAGTTTGATCACCAGCGGATTGAGCGACGGAATTCGCCTGACAGGTGTCCAGGTAGTTCGCAGAACGACGTTTCGTTCGGGATTCAACAATTCAGCGCGAACAGAAATGTCGTACTGATTTTCAGCCAACGTCGATGGGACGAACATGGCATAGTCCGTCTGATAGACAGCCTTCGCTTCTGCTTCACGCAACGCGGTCTCGGCCATTGTGCGCTTGCCCTTCAGTTCCTCGACCTTCGCATCGGCTGCGACCTTGGCATCTCCCTGAGCCGACTGCGACAACTTGACCGCGTCTGCGAGTGCCTTGTCTGCCGCAATCAAAGCATCCCCAGTGGCCTTTACTGTGTTGTCGACTGGAATCTCAACGGGCTTCTCGGCGCGTATCATCTGAGGAAGATTCGGTTGACCGTTCACTTTGATCACAGGTTGCGAAGTCACCAGCGACAATCGCACGGGTCCAAACGTATTGGGAGGTCGAACCAGTTTGACAGCCATCGTTGGTTTCGAAGCCATCGCCAGTTGTGGCAGCGCGGCTTCGTTGACAATCGTCGCCACGAACGGGGCGGTTGATTTGGGGGTATTCGCGATCGCCAGTTGCTCGCGCATCCACGAAGGCGATCGATCATCCGGAGTTGTCTCCACATGGATCGGTTGAGTAATTGTTCCGTCGGCCGAACGTGCATTCGCACGAATCACTGTCGGCGCCAGCCCTTCACCATTGTTCGTAAAAGTGACAAGGCTGCCGTTCATTCCCGCTGGAATCTCAACACCCGTGGCGACAACTCCAACGGGAAGATTATCGAATTGAAGCTGTATCGGTCCGTCGTAAGCTTGCCGCAAAGCAAAGACTTCCAGCACGGCGGATTCACGCGACGCAACGTTGATCGTGTCAGACTTCATGGCGACTTCGAATAGACGCAGAGGCGAATCGACTGCCGTTACCACCAGTCGATAGATGGCCGCTGTCCCAGCCAGGTCGAGATTGTCTCGGACAGTCAGTTCCAGCGTCTCTTGATCAGCCGGTACGGTGAATTCGAGTCGAGGATCCGTCGATGCTGGTCCATCATCGTTGGAAGCAATGATCGCGTTCTGCTTGTTGCGGATCTCCAGCACCGCATCGATTCTGGAGCCAATTCGCTCAGCAAACACTTCCAGCACCAGCTTCTTGTTCGGTACGACTGGCAGCAGGAACCGATCACGCTGACCTGGTGCTGTCAGTCGACCACTGACCGCAACCGGAATCCCCGGTAGAGGAGTCGGCTGGCCGTCTGGTCCTTCTACCAGTTCGGGAATCAGACTTCCCACGATGCTCGGGGGCTGGCCTGTCAACGGGCTGGACCAGGGGACGGCAGCCAGCGCGGCGGCGTCGACCTGAACTGGAACTTTAATGGCATTCACGTTGCCAAGCAGTTCAACCGACAGGTTCTGGCCACGGGCAATAGATGGTGGAAAAACGAGATCTGCGAATTCCCAGCGACCAATTTTCAAGCGGAAAAAACCTGGGCCTGGGGGTGCGTACTGGGTATCGTGGACTTCGACGGTGTACTGGTCATCACGCGGCAGCTTCGTCACGATCCTTGCGTCTCCCGCAAGCGAGTTCGAAGGTGCGGCCCAGGCCACCTGGACCCGGCGCGAGTCGTACACGTGGATGACCGGTCGCAACTTCCCACCCAGGCGACGGGCTTCCACTTCCGCGATGAACTCTTCTCCTGCCTTACCGGGAAACGTTGTCTTGCTCACATTGAATCCGGCCACAGAGCCATTGAGAGCAACATTTAACGAGTCTGTCTTCTCTGCAATCGGAATCTGCTTGAGCCGATCAACTCCCACCAGCAGACTGTTTGAAAACCCTTCAGGAGTTGCCAGACGTAGCGGGCTGATACCGGGCTGAGTCGGTTCTGGAACAGCAATCGACAGCACCAGTCGTGTGGCAGTACTGGTGGGATCGAGCGTGATCTCCTTGAGTGGTTGTGACCCCAGAAAAACTTGCGGATTAGGCAACAGATCGGTGCCATCAATGACGACGGCTGTCGGCTGACCGATCTGCAGTCCTCGCAGATTGATATTGCGAATCTCAGGAGATCGAGCCTCTGCCGATTGCGAGATCGACAGCATCACGACCGTTAACAGGAAGAATCGACGAAACGACTGCGGCGAGAGAATACGATGTACCATCAGTCAAACTGCTCCTGGATCGACGGGCACCACTAATAGGTCCAGAACGAACTCGCTAGTCGATGTGCGCCAACTGCCTACGCGGCTCAGCAGGAGCTTCGCCCTCCCGAACATCAACCCCCGCTTTTGTCTTTGACAATTCACTAGCCCGCATTTCTCACGTGTAAAGTCCAGTACGGGTGCCTCGACGTTCGTAGAATCTTCGGGCAGTTGGAAATTTCACGAACGAACGATGCAAACCCGTCAGGAAAGAGTGTCAGGAAGACTCATGCGGATTTCAAGGGCTGGCTCGGCGGGATGGTCGCAAGATTTGACTATGGCGCGATCACATCGGGTGGTGGCAATCAACTCTCGCAAGTGAATTGCACAACCGTTCGAGTGGCTCCTGATAAGCACAACGCCCCGGCTGCCGAATGGCAACCGGGGCGTCTCTATCGATTCAACTCGGTTCGTAAGGACTACGGAACCAGCTTCAGAGCGGGATCGATCCAAAGCAGGCCACCGGCTGGCTTGTCGCCGGTATCTTTGCCGGTACCAAATACGGTGACGTAAAGACCACCTTCTTTGTCGAAGGCCAGAGCCGTTGGACGATCGAGGCTGAGGATCTTCTTTGGCTTAACTTCTTCACCTTCGATGACCAGTTCAAACAGTCCACCCTGAGTCAGGTCGGCCCAGGCGAAATCGGTGCAGTACAACTTGCCGCTGGGGCTGTAGGCCAGACCGGTGATGTCGTGCAGACCAGTCTTGTAGCTCTTTACGAGCTTTCCTTCTTTGTCGTACATCGTCAGCAGTGCATCGCCGGGGACATTGACTTCGCCACCCTGTCCGACGACCAACTGTGACTTGTCAGGGCTGACAGTGATCGCAATTGGAGCATCGACCTGAGTCGCTTCCTTGGTTGCGATGGTCGGGGTCAATTCGCCTGGTTTGCCATCGGCGATCTTGGAAACAACGATCCAACCCTTGTTGTCGTCGCCATTGGAAGTGACATAGATCGCGTCATTCCAGACCGCAGCCTGATAGAAGTTCCCTTCACCCTTGGCACCTTCACCACTTCCCTTGATTGGGCCGAGAGTGAATTCTGCGTCGGTTTCCTTGCGAACCTTGGCAGGAACGGCGTCTTCGATCTTATAGATACGGACGAGTTCTTCGCCATCGGGACGGCTGCCATCGGGCACAATCAGACGGTCATTTCCCCACAACGTACAGCCCAAGGGGCCGATGTTGTACTTTGGGCCTTTGCCGTAAACGTCGGTTGGGAATCCATCGACTTCCAGATAAATCTTGCCTGGCTTGCCGGCAACATACCGGAAGACACCTTGGCGCGACGTCACAAAGACATGGCCAGTTCCCGGATGAACGGCAACGCCCGACGGGTTATCGAGGTGAACAACCGAGACCTTGGCGGGTGACTTTTCCGCAGGCTTTTCAGCCGGTTTTTCAGCGGGCTTTTCAGCCGGTTTCTCTTCCTTTTTCTCGGCTGGCTTCTCTTCCTTCTTTTCTGCGGGCTTTTCGTCTTTCTTCTCAGCATCTTGTGCGAATGTCATCGGGTAGCCGATGGCGATCACCAGTGATGCGGCGATTAAGCTGCAAAACAAACGGCGCATGCTCACTCCATCCTTCTGTTGTCGAGAACTTACGTAGGGCGCGAACCGTAACGACCGATTCACGGAACGATTATTCAGACGCAGAGTCCGTAAAGACCAAGGCGTTCCAGAGAACGCGGGTCGGTCCTGCGGCCACAATCGTCAGCAAATCGTACTAAACACCGCTTGGCAATGCAATTTACGGCAGGAATTGCCGAAATCACTCTGCGGATGGTCCACACCAACGGCCTTTGGATTTGCCTTGAATCAAGACGCAGGATGAACGCACTTCGCGCCCGGGGAAAATTCCACTAAAACGGCGATGTCCCAGATCGCGGAGTCGCTTCAATGTCGAACCCCCCAATCCCTTACAGTATTCGCGTCAGTCCGCGAGCACGCTACCTTCGTTTTCGCGTGACCGTCGACAAGGGGTTGGAAGTGGTCGTTCCACGCGGATACGACCAGCGTCGCATCCCGTCTGTCTTGAGCACCAATCAGATCTGGGTAGAAACGGCACTGAAACGTGTCGAAGAAGCCCGCAGGATGCAAGCCGCTCAACCCGATCAAACGATTCCGACTATCATCACCCTGTCCAGCGTCGGCAAGACATGGCATGTCGATACCGTTGCCTCGCGATCCCGCACGACTTCCGTTGAAGAACCGGCCCCGGATCGGTTACTGCTGCGAGGTCGCGTTGACGATGCCGAAAATTGCGAAGCCGCTCTGCAGCGGTGGGTGATGCGGCAGGCACACGACGTCCTGATTCCCTGGCTGGGAAATGTTAGCCGTGAAATCGGAATCCCGTTCGCCAAAGCAGCCATTCGCAAACAGAAAAGCCGCTGGGGGAGTTGCTCCCGCATCGGTACGATCAGCTTGAACGCCAAGTTACTGTTTATCGACCCGGATCTAGTTCGATACATCCTGATTCATGAACTCTGCCACATTCGCGAACTGAACCACTCCGCTCGATTCTGGAAACTGGTTTCCGCTCACTACCAGCCGTACAAGCAGGCTCATCGTCGGCTCACTGTCGCGTGGCACAAGATGCCTCGATGGGTGGGCTGAGTCGATTTCAATAGACCAACAGGCCTGTTGACGTCGTCGATTGGACTCCACTGACATCGTTTTGATTCGTCCCGCGGGCCTAAATCTGCCCGAAGGATGAGAAATCTGCAATTCTTTCGAGTGGAATAGAAAGTGCGATCCTCTTTCTTCCACAAGGGTCGATGGAATGGTGATGGGCGAATTCGAAACAATTCCTGCTTGCATCCTGCAGTTCGACGTGGGAATCTACTGACATCAAATCGAATCGCCACTATCAAGCCGTCCTGCCACCTGATAACGTTTGATGAATTTCCTCATGACAGGGAAACATGGGATCATGGTCAAGTTTTACTGGACAATCATTACCTGTGTTATCGCGGCTGGATCATTGGCGGGGATGAATGTCTCTGCCAATGATCAACATAAGCACGGAAATCAGCACAAACCTGCCCATCAGGCGCCGGCACACCAGCCAGTTAACAACGTGCAGCATCATACTCCGACTGTCCAGGCTCCCCCTGTCCAGCAGTCAATTCAACTACCTGCTGTCCAACATTCGCCCGTGCAACATCAGCGCCATGAACCACGTCATGAGCCTGTCCGACACCAGCCCGTTCAGGTATTACCGCAGGTAACAAATTCTGCCGTGACAGTGGGCCAACAACAAAATGTTCCCAGTTCGCACGTCACTTCGCAGCAACATCCCCGGGAACATCACAAGCCCGATTCCGGGGCCTTGAATCAATTGCAATTGCAACTCGTGCAGCAAAACAATCAGACTCCTCGGCCAAAAGTTCACGAGCCTCCGAAGGTTCATGTCCCTGGCAACCCGACTGGAAATCAGCCGTCGCAGCCACGCGTAGTCCTCCCACCCCCTTCGGGAGCAAATCCTCCACAGATCCCGAATCTACCGCTGAATCAACCCAAGATTGAAGTCCATCAGCCTCATCAGCCGCGAGTTAATCTTCCTCCTAACAATCCAGGCGGAGCATTACCGGGTGTGGGATCTTCGAATCCACAACTGCCTCCCAACCTTCAACTGCAGCCAAATCCGGTTCTGCCCGGAAATCAGCAGCAACACGATCCTCGCAAGACGCATCAGCCAC
>CAXBSB010000066.1:0-32342 GCA_963977965.1 uncultured Schlesneria sp. | reverse complement strand
CATTTCGTCTGCCACCCTTTGAACTGAATAGGTTGTTTGTGGGCAAAATCAAATGGCTTCATATCCAGTTTACGATCCAGATCAAACGGAAAGATCGCAACCGTAAACTTGTTTGAGCACGACATTCCGAGGAACAGCAGGTATTGCTTGCGTCCAGGATGCCAGATGATGTCGGCCGTGTAGTGCTTGATAATCGGGCCACAAGTCGGCTCGCCGGAACAATAGACGACTCCCAAGGGCGTCATCTGCTCAAGTTTCGTATCCATGTCTCCTTCCAGAACCCAGATGAGGGCACGTTCGGATCTAATCTGAAAGGTATCGTCTGGACGAAAATAGGTAACTCCATTTTCGTCTTTCGCGTTGAGTTTCATTTGGGCTACACGGTCTTCTTCTTCGGTCGCTTCGCGATTCACATCGAGGCGTTCAAGGACGATCCGAATAACTCGCCGCGTATCATCTGCGGCAACGAACGGATGCGCGTATATCTCAGTCGTGTCGCCAACGTGTTGCCAGCGCAATGCATCTTCTAGATCAGCCGATTTGACGTCCGAGATTCTCAATAGCAGGAGCGACAATACGACAATTGATGCCTTTCTCATCACGATTATTCCTCTTTTCTACTGTCGATTTCCGGGATCGGCTCCAAGGGCTTTTCGCGTGGTGAACTGCCGGGGTCCGCTTCCTCGAGAAATGTATTGAGGAACTTGTCGAGTTTCTCATCTCCGGTGTTCTTCATTTTGACAGGGATTTCGATTTGCTCGTCATAGGTGACCTGCGTCCACTTCCGCTGCCGCAACCGATACCGGTATGTCACAGAACTGCAGGTCTCGCCTGAAGTCGTTGTGTTCCAACCCGAAATCAACAGGTTACGCTCGTCGTTCTGATTGCGTATCAGCATTCGTTCGGGAATCGCCCTGATTCGCATGATGTCACAGATATCATCCGGCAAATACGTTCGCATTTCGGCAATGATCGGTAATGGCTCGGGCCATTTCGTCTGCCACCCTTTGAACTGAATAGGTTGTTTGTGGGCAAAATCAAATGGCTTCATATCCAGTTTACGATCGAGATCAAACGGAAAGATCGCAACAGAAAACTTGTTGGAGCACGACATTCCGAGAAACAGCAGGTATTGCTTGCGTGCGGGGTGCCAGATTATGTCAGCCGTGTAATGCTTGATAATCGGGCCACATGTCGGCTCGCCGGAACAATAGACGACTCCCAAGGGCGTCATCTGCTCAAGTTTCGTATCCACGTCGCCTTCCAGAACCCAGATGAGGGCGCGTTCGGATCTAATCTGAAACGTATCGTCTGGACGAAAATTGGGAACGCCATTTTCGTCTTTACCTTCCTCGTATTTTAGGCCCGCGTTTATCTCGTCGGCAGTCGCCACTCGATTGACTTCGAGGCGTTCAAGGACAATCCGAATAACTCGCCGCGTATTATCAGCGGCAACAAACGGATATGCGTATATTTCGGTCGTGTTGCCAACGTGTTGCCAGCAGAGAGGAACTTCTGCTCGAACTGCCGCGGCTTGCATGCAATTGAAGATCAAGAGTAAACGTATGACTATCGACACAGATTGGGGCATGAACATCTCCAGCACAAGTCACACGTGTCTGAATCACAGGACGTCATATAACCTGCTTTGAAATGAACTGCGCGGACGTCGAAGCTCGAATTGGGCAGGCAAGAATACCGGTACAGATTTGAGGCCGCAAGATGCTGGTCACGACACGCCACTTGTTTGACATGTGTAACTCACAACAGCCAACCGGACAGGCGGAAAAACCAAACAGACTCACGATGCCACGTTGTGCCACTTTTAAGCCGGGAAGGATGGAGGAGACAAGTTGCGTTTCACTGTGCAAGCCCACCCAAAAGTCATAACATCTCTAATAACGGGACGCACGGCGTCATTCCCGCGTAGACGGGAGTTCAGCGAACGCAACATGAGACCAATGGCAGAATGCAAAAAGGACTGGATTCCCGCTTTCGCGGGAATGACGAAAAATCCGCCTGCCGGGAATGACAAAGCACTTATCTTCCTGCTCGGTTTCGAAAAGACATTGGCACTCGCAAGAACCCTTTGGTTTCTTGATCGGATGCAGTAGAATCGACGGGCGTTGATGGATCTGACGGTTGGGAGAGTTCTCCCATTCCGACACAAGCATTCCGCCCCCCGAACTCGATGAATTTATTGGGGGTCGAGGGATCGCACTTGCCTGTGGTTGATCTGAGACTGTTCAATGGATTGTTGGCTGCCGACTGAATGCCCGCCTGAACACCTACCTGCTGCGAGATTGCGTTATGAAGTGCCGTTTTTTCGGCTGGGTCTCGCCCATTGTCCTCCTGATCGCCTCAACGTTTGCACTCGCGGCCGAACCGGATCCCGCTGCTGTTGAATTCTTTGAGGCCAAAATTCGCCCGATTCTGGTGACTCACTGCCAGGAATGTCACAGCACCTCCTCCAAGCTTCTCAAAGGGGGCCTGCTGGTCGACCACCGCGAAGGATTGATGAAAGGTGGCGACTCGGGGCCCGCGATCATTCCCGAAAAGCCAGAGCAAAGTTTGTTGCTCAAGGCCCTGAAGTATGACGGCGTGGAAATGCCTCCCAAGGGGAAACTGCCCGCCAATGTGATTGCTGATTTTGAGCAATGGATCAAGCAGGGAGCAGTCGATCCTCGCACTCGCCCCGTTGCTTCAACGTCTCCTCGCATGGACTTTGCTGAAGCAAGCAAGCTGTGGTCGTTCCAGCCTCCAAAGTTGACAGCAGCACCAAGCGTCCAGCAGGCGGAATGGCCCAGGCGAGAACTCGACAAGTTCGTCCTCGCTCAATTGGAAAAGCAGGCTCTCAAGCCGAGTGAGCCTGCGGATCGTCGAACCCTGATCCGCCGTGCCACGTTCGACTTGATCGGGCTGCCCCCGTCTCCTGAAGACGTCGAAGCGTTCGTCAATGATCCTTCGCCACTGGCATTTGAAACCGTCGTCAACCGACTGCTGGATTCACCTCATTATGGTGAACGCTGGGGACGCCACTGGCTGGATGTTGCCCGCTACGGTGAAGATCAGGCTCACACCTTCAAGGCACGTAACTACCCCCAGGGATATCGTTACCGCGACTGGGTGGTCGATGCCTTCAACCGCGACATGCCGTACGACCGATTTATCGCCGAACAAATTGCGGCCGACTTGATCGGCAGCCCCAGTGATCCCAAACGCCTTTCAGCACTCGGCCTGTTTGCACTCGGGCCCGTCTATTATCAGGACAATGGTGAACAGGCAAAGGCGTTGGCGGACGAATGGGATGACCGCGTAGATACACTGACGCGCGGAGTTCTGGGACTCACCATCTCGTGTGCCCGCTGCCACGATCATAAGTACGATCCGATTACAACGGCGGACTATTACGGACTGGCAGGCATCTTCGCGAGTTCAGACTATCAGGAACGTCCAATCGTTCCTCAGGAAGTTCTTGACCAGAAGAGCCAGGCAGATTCTGCCGTCAAAGGACATCAGTTACAACTCGATCGATTCCTGGACGAGGAAGCTCGCAAGCTGCGAGTCACTCTTGTTGCCGAAATTCCTCAGTACATGACCGCGGCCTGGAAAGCGATCAATCAACAAAAGGCGAAGCCAAACGATAAAAAGGTCCTGGCTCGTGTGGCGGGTGAGCAGAAGGTCAGCGAACTTCTTTTGAAACGCTGGGTCGATTTTCTGTCGGTCACCGGTGACGCTCAGAAGTCGCGTCCCTGGCTGGCGGGTTGGTATGAGTGGTCTGGAAAGCAGGATCCCAAGATGGACCTGTCCGCCGATGCCGCGGCACTCGCAACTGTTCAACAATTCGCGACCGAGTTTCAGGGGCTGGCACAGTCGAAACTTTCAGCGAAGGATCAGTTGTTTGCTGAGTTCGGCGAGAACATTGCGTTTGTGAATCCCAACGATAACGCGGTCGTTCCACCTGGCGTGATACCTCTGGGCAATCTGTTCGATGACCAGTCCGGAGTCTCACTCAGTTCGGCGATTTCCACGGACAAATTCGGAGCTGCCGCCAGCGACAAGAGTCTTGGTGTTGATCGAGTCGTGCAGGGATGGGGTCGCCAGACTCAGATCGCCAGCGATGTTCATTTCGATTTCACGAAACTCGGCAGTGACGGCAGTTCGCATGGCGGTGTGATCAACGATGGCTGGGACGCCAGCGGTGGGATTCGCACACTCGGGCAGTCGTTCCCATCGAATGCGAAGCGAACCGAACAGGGGATCGGCATGCATGCCAATGCTCTGATCACATTCGATCTCGACAAACTGCGTCAGGCGGGACTGCTGCCTGCTGACCAGCGATTTGTTTTTCGAGCGGACCGAGCGGGATTGAATGATGATACGTTTGGCGGTGGTGGGCCGAGTGCTCATCTGGCCGTGATTGTTTCGCGTCCTCATCGAAAGAAGGACGTTTACGACGGAATCATTGCTGCTTACATCAACGGACAGCCTGCGACAATCAGTGAAAACGACCGCGTCTATTACTTCTCGGGTGAGATTCCCGAACCTCTGAAATCGGATGGAAAGTTTGCCCGGTTTGAAATTCCAATTCCTGCCGAAGCGAGGTACCTGACCCTTGTTGCTACTGGAGCGGGAACGGGTCCGGGGGGGAATACGATCAGCAGCGATCATACGGTGTTCTCCGGGGCACGACTGGAACAAGATCCGCTGCCGACAACGCCCGTTGCCATTGCTGGTGCGGGAAACGCTACTGCTCGCACAGAAGCAGAGTTGCAACAGGCGAAACAGGATGCGCAGTTATTGTCGAACCTCTTCCATGATCAGGGACTTCTGGCGATTCCGGGCAGCGATGCGGACAAGCGATTGCCTGAACCGGCTGCCCAGAAGTTGACGCAATTGAAAACCGAACAGGACCGGTTGAAGAAAGAATTCGATTCGATTCAGGTCGCGATGGCCCATTCATTGGCGGATACGTCCGGTCGCGACTTGAAGATCTACCTGCAGGGGAATCCGACCAAACAGGGGGATGTCGCTCCTCGGTCATTGCCTGTTGTCCTGACAGGGGGTGACCGAAAGCCCATGGGAGCCAAAGGGAGTGGCCGTGCGGAGCTGGCTCAGGCGATTGCATCGCGAGACAATCCTTTGACGGCTCGCGTCATCGTCAATCGTGTCTGGCGAGGTCACTTTGGATTTGGAATCGTCAGGACGCCCAGTAATTTCGGTCAATTAGGTGATCGCCCGACGCATCCTGAACTGCTCGACAACTTAGCCGTACGCTTTATGGATTCTGGATGGTCGCTAAAGACTCTACACCGTGAAATCATGCTGTCAGCGACTTATCAGCAGAGCAGTGCCTATCGAGCCGATGGAAACGAGATTGATCCCGAGAACAAACTTCTCTGGCGGATGAATCGCCGACGACTGGAAGTCGAACCGTGGCGCGATGCGATGCTGGCGGTCACGAATGAACTGGATCGCACTGTCGGTGGGCCTCCGATTGATCTCGGCTCGGGCAATAATCGCCGTCGCACGGTCTATGCTTTTATCAGCCGACATCAACTGAATGACCTGTTGAGGCTGTTTGATTTCCCTGATCCCAACATCACCAGCGACCGCCGCAGCGTGACGACAGTCCCTCTGCAGCAACTGTTCGTGCTGAACAGCGATTTCATGACACAACGGGCGCGGGCGCTGGCCAACCGGTTGAACGTGAACCGTGAGGCAACGGATGAAGCAAAAATCCAACAGGCATTCGCGTCACTCTTCAGCCGTCCACCGACGGATGACGAATTGAAGCTGGGGCTGGCATTCCTGGGAACTGCAACGAAATCAGGTACGGGCGGAAACGCCATATCGGCGTGGGAACAGTACGCACTGGCCCTGCTGGGTACAAACGAATTCTCTTTCGTCGACTGAATCATTTCCGATCGCGGAAGCTAACGAGGTTTCACATGACCGACATCATCGGGGCCGAGCAGACATCAGATCGATGGAGTCGCATTTTCTCTCGTCGGGAAATGCTGAAGCGGACCGGTACCGGGTTCGGAATGCTGGGTCTGGGAAGCCTGCTGGCATCGCAGACGCAAGCGGCGGCAACTCAAGTTGTCGATGCCAGTAACCCGCTCGCTCCACGAGCACCTCATTTCCCGCCACGAGCCAAACACGTCATCTTTTTGTTCATGAACGGAGGCCCGTCTCATGTGGATACGTTTGACTACAAGCCGGGTCTGAAAGAAAACGAAGGAAAGTCTGGCCGCGGTGGCAAGTTCATGCCGTCCCCGTTTGCATTCTCCAAGCACGGTGAATGCGGCATGGAAATCAGCGAACTCTTTCCGCATCTTTCGCACCACGCGGACGATCTATGCGTAATTCGATCGATGCACACGACAACCCCGAATCATGAGCCTGGCTTATTCATGATGAATAGCGGGGCTCAACAGCCAATTCGTCCCAGCCTGGGCTCCTGGCTGACTTACGGACTGGGGAGTGAAAACCAGAATCTGCCCGGCTACGTCGTCCTATGTCCTGGCAAGCCGGTCGTCGGTCCAGCGCTTTGGGGGAACAGCTTCCTGCCCGGGATTTACCAGGGAACGCACATCAACAATTCTCGCATCGATCCCAAGCAGGTAATCGGGCATCTGAACAACAAGCATCTGGCGACACCCGAGCAGCGGAAGGTGCTGGACTTGCTTCAAGCGATGAATGAGAAGCATCTGGCTGTGCGTGGTCAGGATCTGGAGCTCGAAGCCCGCATCGCGTCGCTCGAAATGGCATTTCGCATGCAGTTTGAGGCGCAGGATGCGTTCGATATCGGGTTGGAATCATCAACGACCAAGACGCTTTATGGCGAAGGCGAATTCGCGAACGGATGCTTGATTGCACGTCGACTCGTTGAACGTGGCGTTCGAATGGTTCAGCTCTATTATGGTGCCGGACAGCCTTGGGACGCACACGGCGACATCATGGATCACAAGCGAGACGCCTTGAAGAGCGACCAGGCAATTGCAGGTCTGCTCGCAGATCTGAAGTCACGGGGTATGCTTGAAGAGACACTGGTCCTTTGGGGAGGCGAATTTGGACGGACCCCAACCGCTCAGGGAGCCAAGGGACGTGATCACCACAATACGGGTTTCACTGTCTGGATGGCCGGCGGTGGCGTGAAGGGTGGACTCACTTATGGTGCGACGGATGAAGTTGGAGTGAACGCGGTTGAGAATCGGATGGATGTCCATGACCTGCATGCCACGATTCTTCATCTGATGGGCCTGGACCATACGAAGTTGACGTTTCGATACAGCGGTCGTGACTTCCGTCTGACGGATGTCCACGGTTCGGTGACGACAGCTCTTCTCTCTTAGGCAGATCCACTCCACGGATACCATCGCGCGTTTGATAGCCAGTTAATCGGGCTGCGAGAAGTCGCGTAATCGAATGGCATCCTTCCGGCCTTCGATCAAGAGAATCTCGGTATGGGCCTGAACCCCATGCCAGTGCTGCACCTGTCCCCCCAGCCAGCGAACTTCGATATCAACGGTCGCTTGTTCCGGGGGTGTTGCAAACCTGAGAGTGCGTTCGTTGTTGACGAGATAGCCATCTCCACCGGTCATCAGGCGGTAGACATCCTTATCGCCTGACTTGATCTTGACCGTTGATCCAATCGCATCGCGAGCCCCCGAGCGTGAGATCAATCGCACAGCGAGGGTCTTTCCTGCCTGCGGCGTTTCATTGGTGACAACCGCCAGTCGATCATGCAGATGCGATACAACAAAATCAGCTCGGCCATCGCGATTCCAGTCCAGGCGAGCCAGGCCACGGCCCAGGTACCCCTTCTGGAAAAATGATCCCAATTTCGTAGCAGGAACTTCGTCAAATTTTCGTCCGCCGACATTATGAAACAATTGTGGCGGCATTCGATCAGGATCACCCCGGCGTGATTTCTGGTCTACGTGGCCGTTCGTGGCGATAATATCCTCCCACCCATCTCCAT
This sequence comes from uncultured Schlesneria sp., assembly GCA_963977965.1. Taxonomy (GTDB): domain Bacteria; phylum Planctomycetota; class Planctomycetia; order Planctomycetales; family Planctomycetaceae; genus Schlesneria. Next base: position 24,355 of record CAXBSB010000066.1, on the reverse strand, counting down.
CGAAATCGGCGAATTGACAACCGAAACCCAACGTCCAGAAGCCTGCATCCCGCAACGTAAACTGACGCGTTGCGTCCTCGAACAGCCGGTCTTCCCGCTGACAATACAGGGTATCTGATTCACCAAAGAAATTCGTGATGTACATATCAAGACGGCTGTTGCCATCGATATCACCGGCTGCGATTCCCATACAAGCCTGAGCGTTGCCATCCACATCGAAAGCAACACCTCGAATCATTCCCTCTTCGCGGAAATGCTGCAGTCCATTTTCATCAACATTATCCGGGATGAACAGAAAATTGGGGCTGGTGTCGTTAGCAACAAAAACTCCTAGCCGACCATCCCCGTCAAAATCCCAAGTGATGACGGCTAATCCACGACCGTTGGGCTGTTTCATGCCAGCATCAGACGTGACATCGCGAAATGTACCGTCGCCACGATTCAAGTAGAGCTTATGAAATTCGGCCGTAAGAACATCAGGCGTACATGCCATTGGCTCGCCGGTACCCCGCTTGCATTCCTTCTTTGCCGTTTCGCTGATGAGCGAGTAATTGGCGACGTACAAGTCTGGCAAACCATCGCCGCTGAAATCCGAAAACACGCTACTCGTCGTCCACTCGTTGCCAGCAACACCTGCGACTTCCGTGACGTCCTCAAACGTCCCGTCCCCGTTGTTCCGATACATCCGGTTTGGACCAAGATTGCCAATATAGATGTCAGGAAAACCATCCTGGTCAAAATCCCCTGTGGAAACACCGTGAGTAAACCCCAGATCGCCCAGTCCCGCCAGTACGGTTATGTCCTGGAACTGGCCAGACGGCAGATTGCGAAAGAGTTTATCCGGATACTGCGGTTGCGGAGTCGGATCGCGCCAATTGTTGGCTTGTGCGAGGTAAAGATCGCAATAGCCATCCAGATCGAAATCCGTTGCTGACAATCCCCCGCCAACAACATTGAAAATATGCTGCAGGCGAGTCGCTTCTGTGGTCCCCTCATAGTAAGAAAATTGAATTCCGAGCTTTTCCGCGTCGTCGCGAAACTGCCATGCGGTGTTGTCGGCTGTGGTCGAAATTGTTGGGGCAGTTCTTGTGTTCGACGAAGCCGACCATCGCGGCTCATCGTAATCTGATCGCTTTAATCGCAGTACCGGATTCAGGGAGACTTGCTGATCAGACGTACGGCTGGCCAGTCGCAGCCAGCGTTGCATCTCACTAAGGCATCGTTTCTTGTCACTACCAACGATATGGCTCATCACGTAGGACCATCCCGCTGCTTCCCAATACCTTCCGAGTTCAGCCAGAAGATCGACGGACCGCTTCATCAGATTGATATCAGCGTCATCTCTGAGCAGATTGAGGACTGACTCCAGATTCGAAAGCAGTTCGCCACGACGAACGAATTCCAAAGACAGTTCTCGCTGTCCCAATTGTTCGAGGCAACTGGCAATCTGGTTATTGGCTGCCAGATGATTGGGCGACAACGTGAGCGTCTCAAGAAAACAGCGTACGGCTCCCTTTGTCTGTCCCAACCTGCGTGCCTGCAACCCCTGGACAAACCAGACTTCAGGATGATGCCGTGCCTCGTCAGTGAGTGCCCCTCTCCACTCCAGGAATTCGGCGGCATCCCCACGATCGTAGATGATTCGACCCAGTCGCCCTTGTGCCTCTGCCAGACCTGGTGCGGAGTGCAACACTTCTCGCAACAGCTTCTCGGCTTCGTCCTGTCGACTTTCAAACAGAATCCGACGAGCCGATGCCATCCGTGCTGAGATTTCCACAGGATTGCGGCCGAGTCCTAGTTGCTCAATGTTCTCATCTGAACGGAAGAATCGCTCGGGGGCCGCCACGCCAAGCAACTCGTCGCCGCGGCACTTGCCACAGCGTATCAGACGGAAGAAGCACGGGATGCCTTCCCATGTTCGCCCTGAAAGTTGCAGAATGTGTCCCAGCCTGCTGTTTGCCTCCAGATGGTACGGGTTCAATTCCAGGGCGCGTCGTAATTCTCGCTCTTCATCGACTAATCGGCCTTCGAGTTCAAACCGACGTGCCAATCCCAGCTTTGCCATCAGTTCCCATCGTCCACCGTCTGCGGGCAGTTTGTGATACAGATCAATTGCTGTCGCACTGTCAAAAAAATCAGAGGCAATCTCGGCAGCGAGCGCGACTGCGAATGCCCCTTGGTGTCGGTTCATGTATTCAACCGACAGGGCAGACGCATCTGCGTGACGGCGCGAACGCAATTCCAGGATCTGGTGCAGAAGTCGCTGGTTTTGAGTTGGTGCGATCCCGGGTTGCAGACAGACCGTTACACCGAACACCAGCAGCAGGACTGAAAGGATCACGGCCCCGTGTTCAATCCCGATTCGAAACGTGCGGGCGCTTCCCATGGGAACGTTCCTGTGCCTCTCGTCTGCTAGCACATCCAATATAAGTTCAGCATCCCGACGACACGGAAATGCGACCCGGTGCTCGTGGTTTGTCAAAGCTAAAAAGAAAGGATCAATGTAATGGGAAGGTGAGCCACTACGTCGATGTGCGCCATCTCCCTGAGCGGCTCAGCTGGAGTTTTGCCCTCCCGTTTTTCCCGTTGACAATTCACTAGCTCGCTTTTGCGGATCGAGCTTCCGTCAACAATCCCCAGATCATCAAGAGTGCACCCAGGACAAGCGCCACAGCACTGGCGGGAACCAAGACCGTTGCGGCATGGTCGTTGTTGGGAAACTGCACCAGGAGGGAATGGGAATACGCATGCTCAGCAATCAACAGCAGGATTGCTCCTGAGACCAGTTTCATGATTCCGACTTTCAACGATTGCTTGTTATGCAACGAGCCAACGGCAGGCGGTTACTGACTTTGCTTGAACCGATCTGCGACATCAAGCAGAGTATACCCGTTGATAAGCAAACAGCCTGGTACATTGTACCAGGCTGTTTGATATCGGGACTGGATCAGAGCTTTGACAAATCCAGGTCGATTGTGTTGGGTCCCGGCTTGACCTCAATTGAGATCGTGCTGGTGTCCAATGCCTGGAATTTATCAGGGATATCAGACTTGGGCTTGGCTGCCTGTGTTGTCATACCCCCCTGCATCATTCCTGCTTTATAGGCGTCGCTTCCCATCGCTGCAGCAGGCTGTTCGGCGGGGCGGATCATGATCTTATACCGCCCTGCAGGAATTCCAACCGTCTTATCCGTCGATTGAATCGAATACGATCCTAAAGCGTCAATCTTCCCAGAGACCGTGGCATTTTTTTCTGGACATGCGAAAACGATCGACGTGTCGACGGGAAGCGTCTTTGTTCCGTCGATTGTCACCTTTCCTGAAACTGTTGCCTGCTGAGATTTATCAGGAACCTTGGCCGCTGGGCCGCAGCCTGTCACGACGAAAACAGACGCAAGAGCCACATATTTACTGACAGTTTTGAAAATCATGTTGTTGAGCATATTGACGGGTTCACCTTGCTGAACTGAAGAATTCGAAGAAACGAATCAAGTTCGAAAGCGAGGGGCATGCCCCCCGCTTCGAATTGATTTACGCCATTAGAAGTCACCAACTGGCAATCCGTCATCTCGACTCGCCAGGCGAGCCAAGGTCCCGATGTCGACATTGTTCGAAATAAAGCGAACAGTGCCGTCAACCAGCAGAACGTGAACCCCACCCGTATGTGCCGAATTGAGGGGCTTGTTAATTCCAAAGTTGTCGTCGATTCCAGGCCATGACGCGTTGTTGTTGATCGCGGGAGCGTTTGGGGCATAGCGAATGGTCGTCAAGTTGAACTGGCGTTCAAACATCCCGCCCACTGCCCCTTCAATATTGACGAGATTGGGGCTGCCCATCAACATCCCATGGACCCCCTGTACGTCAGCAGTCTTTGAGCCACCGGCAGCCGTGAGGATAAAATCTGACGACTCGCCCACGATGATGACGTTTGACGTTCCGTCGGTGACGTCGCGGATCTTCTTGGAATCGAGTGGCACCAGCATTCCGGAACTTGTGATCAGTCCCGTTGAAGCCTGATTTCCACAGCAGCCACAGCAGTTAGCCTTGCGGTTCGCTGCGACAGCCACACCACCGAGGCCATCAACTGCCCCCATGATCCCGTAATACTGGGGATGTTCAGTTGGTCCACCACCAGAATCGCGAAGATCCTGCAATGGACTTGATGGGCAAACCGTGAAGGCGAATCGAACGCCGCGGATCACGTCACCGTTTGCTTGACCGGAGGCATCACCGCAGCAGCTCCAGCCAGGGTGAGTCCCCGAAAACGTCAGCTTGTTGAAGACAGGTGCCTGATCGACATAGGGCAGAATTCGCATGTACCACGACATGCCCCAACCACCTGCCGCCGAAGCAATGTTTCCGTTGGGGAAACCGTTGTACGTGTCGTGGTAGTTGTGCAGTGCCAAACCCATTTGCTTCAGATTGTTCTTGCACTGGGTTCGACGAGCAGCCTCACGTGCCTGCTGGACAGCAGGCAGCAACAATGCGATCAGCACAGCTATGATCGCAATCACCACCAGTAACTCAATCAGCGTAAAACCTCGACGTCGCATCATGTACCTCCTTCAGACAATGAGAAAAGAAATGCGTAAACACAAAATTGAACAGATCTTCAGATTTATCGGTCGAGACATGGGAATTGATAAGATTCGAGGAAGAAATGTGGCCAAAGTGTAAGGCGATTGGTCCTCGAAGGTCAGTTTCGGGTATCTGAAGTTGAAGGTCAAGAAAAACTCCAACAAAAGACGCAAAGTCTTAAAATTTTCTTCAACACCAATCTCGGTCATCCCGTGAACTCATTTCCAACTTTGCGTGCCCGCTGAGGCTTATCAACGTTAATCCCCAGTGACATTCCGGTCTCGACGAGTAGATTCCAGCCCGCAGCAAGCTGAACAAACCCCGCCAAATCCCCAGAATCCGGGATTTGCAATGTCGGAAACATTGTTGGACGGGACGAAACAGCAATGACAGACAACCCAACCCCTTTTACCAGAACATCATGAAACTTCTGCTCTGATTCCTGATAAGGGTCGATCCATACCACGACGTCATCGGCCTGCATGATTTCTTCGATGCCGTGAACGGCGTAAGTCCCTTCCAGGTAGTCACTTCTCTTTCGGGTGATTTCATTCGTCTTGAGAGTCAATTCCTCGGCAACTCCGTCGTTTCGCCCGGCAAAATAGATCGTTCCCGCTTTGGTCAACTTGCTCGTAATTTCGGGGTCAACCGTCAGGGTCAAAGCTGTTTCAACGTTCTTCGCCAGTTCTGCCAGCTTTCCACCTAGAGTCTGCTTCCCGGCGATTGCCTCCACCAGTCCCCGGCAGAATAGCGCCTGCTCAACCACACTCTTGGTGGCCGCAACAGCTCCTTCCTTGCCGCACTTCAAGACGTGTCCTCTTTTGGAGGCAGCTTCGAGTGGTGAATCAGCCAGAGCTGTCAGGCTATACCGCGACTTTTGCCCCGACTCATTCAAACCGTTGAAGAGCCGAATGACCTCGGCCGTGCGACCGGAATTTGACATTCCCAGCACTGACCAATCCTGCAGCGAATACTCCTGAGACTGGCGTCCAGCCTCGGTATGCAGAACACAGGGCCAACCCTGCCTGCGAGAATGCATGATTGCACTCTTCGCCGGAAACAGTCGACTGGAGCCTTCCCCCGTCAACAGAAGACGACCGTTGGCGGCAATTTCCTCGGCTGTTGGCTGCACCACACTGGGATCAAACGTTCGAATCACATCGACGGCCGCCAGCATGTCGCGGACAAGATTGTATTGCGAATAAGGCTCGCGATCGATCTTCATGAAACTCTTTCTCCTCGATTGTCATCGCTGAATTCTCGTAAATCAGCGGTCAGAATTCTTTTCAATAAATGAGAGCAGGCCGGAAGTGCAAAATATTCATCGGCCTGCCGTGGTGAATCGCCAGACATTGACTGCCAAACGCCAAAATCACGGCTTGGCACGTTTGGCCGCCAGCGAAGAGTAAGATGGCAGCGGACCAACGAGCGGAGACGCATAGTCGATAAACGCCTTCGTCACTCCATACCCGTCCTTCGTGATAAAGTTGTCGGGCATCGGTCGCTCGTGATTGGCGACTTCACTGAGCGAAATCGTGCCGAAATCGATGGCATACGGGGCGCCTACCTTATTGGTTCGTTGCATGGTCACCATCACGCCCCCTTCACCACGAGCGGCCAGTTTGACCGCTTGCTTTCCACAGGCGAATGCTTCGTCGAAATCCAGTTTGGTACCGCGATCAGCCGCACACATCGGCAATGACTCGGTCACCTGGAATTCGCCACGCCAGCCGAATTCGCCAGCGATCATCCGATGCAGCATCATGGCTGCACTCGTTCCACCCATGGCACCGAATTCGACATTGCCGAACTTGTCTTTCGTCTGCGAAACGCTGACCGGAGTCCCATCAGCATTCGTGATCCCCTCCCCGCACACGATGCTGACAAATCCATGCTTTTTGTGTGCGGCCGCGACCGCCTGAAGAAACGAATCACGATTAAAATGTCGCTCTGGCAGCAGCAGAATATGTGGAGCCGACAATTCCGATGTTCGCCCCAGCACCGTCGCTGCAGGAAGCCAGCCGGCACTGCGTCCGACAGACTGGAAAATCACGAATTGATCAACCTTCTGCATGTCTCGCGACAGAATCCCCGCCTGAAGAACGCTGAGCGCCATGTACCGGGCCGCACTGGGATACCCGGGAGTATGGTCGGTCCCGAAAAGATCGTTGTCGACTGTTTTCGGAACACCGACCCCGATCATCTCGTGGCCGTTTTCATTGGCGTATTTTGTCACGCGATGGATCGTATCCATCGTGTCATTGCCACCAATCATGAAGTAATAACGAATGTCGTACTTCTTCAACTGTTTCAGGATGGCGGGAAAATGCTCGTCCTTCAGCTTCAGACGGCTGGAACCCAGCGCACTTCCAGGAGTTGATCGCAGCCCCTTCAAAACTTCAGGAGACTCAGCGCCAAGATCAACGAGGAAATCGTTCAGGACTCCTTCGATTCCATAACGCATCCCGAAGACGCGGCCGATCCCCTTGGTTCGCAGCGCGCCATCGATAACACCTGCCAGCGACGAATTGATAACCGATGTCGGACCACCCGACTGCCCAATCAGAACATTCCCCTTGGCCATTCAACAAACCTCAATCTGTGTAATGAAAAATACGAAGCGTCATTGCGAACGGCGATGCCGCCGCAGTCTTTAATCAATTCTTCCAACCCATGCCAGCAGGTGCTTCCAGAACTGCACGTAATCACTGCCAACTTCGATGGCACCCGCCCCCTTCGCCTGTGCGGTGACGCGGGTTGGCCCCCAGTCCACAAACCCTCCGACCCAATGCGGTGCCACATCACTCGCAAACGCAGCCGTTCGCCCGCTCCCGTACGAGCCTGTGACCAGGGCCGGCAGCGAATCGCCAGACGACCAGCCGATTAAACCCGAACTGGAATCGAATCTCGGGGCAAATGGTGTCACCGACAGCCATGTTTCAGCCCCAGGCTTCACCACAAATCGGTTCATCCCTCCAATCGTTGGCGGACGATCGAACCAGGGCAATCCCCACAGCGCGGATTTCCAGTCTGTCGAATGCAGCAACGCCGGCTGATCGAAATTCGTTCTGTCGTCGCTGGCTGAAATCTCCACAGGCAGCAACTGACCGAGAGCAGTCGTGTCCCAGTCACCGCCGAATCCGTGGAAGGACTCCCAGCCCCCGATCATCAACAAACCCATCCCCTGCCGGATTTGTTCTGCAACTCGCGTTTGCAGCGAAGTACTGAACTGCGGCGCGGGATAGTCGCTGAGAATCAGCAGAGAATGAGGTTTCTCGATCAGATCTTCGGTCACCGGTTTGTGACTGGGGACATAATCGAACTGCCAGCCAGCATGAGAAATTATTCCCGCCAGATAGCTAGCCGCCGACTCCAGCGACGTGTCACCACAGTAAAGGATCGAAGGTGTCATGAAAGATTTTTCGATGGACTGATATCAATTGCCGCAAATCGACGAAATTTCAAATTGGCCTCATCCAGAGCCCGTGATTCATTGAGGCGACGATCGTTTGTCGAGTACCGGGAATGGAAATTCTGCCGACGGAATGTGCTGCTCGCGCATCAACTGATCAATCTTCGCGACAATTTCCGGATTGTTTGCCGCGACATCCGTCGTTTCCCCAATATCGGCTTTCAGATTGTAAAGCTCAATCTTCCAGGGCTGGGCGGCTCGTTTTCCCTGCGGCATCTGATTCTGCACCACAGCTTTCCAGTCACCCATCCTCAACGAGACCTGGCCGCCGTAGCCGGGGAACTCCCGGTACAGGAACGGCCGCTCGGGTTGGCTCTTTCCGAGGAGCGTCGGAGCAAAGCTGATTCCATCCAGACCTGCCGGAGTGGCACTGGAGCTTCCAATCAGATCGAGCAGTGTTGGCAACCAATCCTCAAATCCGGTCACTCGGTCACTGGTCGCTCCGGCAGGAATATGACCTTTCCACCGCACAATCGTGGGTTCCCGGAACCCACCTTCGTACAGCGAGCCTTTCCGGCCCCTTAATGGTCCTGCCGATTCGAAGAATTCACAGTCTGTTCCTCCCAGTTTGTCGTACAGTGGTCCGTTATCAGAACTGAAGACGTAAATCGTCCGTTCATCCAGTCCAAGTTCACGGATTTGCGAAACAATCTGACCAACATGCCGATCCATTCGCGTCACCATCGCTGCATAGGCAGCGCGAGGCGTTCGGTGAGGTAAATAGCCGCGACCACCCTCGTAGGGAGGATCCTCCGGAAACACTCCTGCATATTCCTTCAGGGCATCTTCTGGTGCCTGCAGTGCCAGATGTGGAATGGTTGTCGGGACATAAAGAAAGAATGGTTGATCCTTGTGATCTCGTACGAATCTCAAGGCCTGCTCGGTGATGATGTCGGCTGAATAGTCTGGCCCGACGAATCCCGCATAACTGGCCGGGCTGCGGGGATCTGAACCATCTGGAAGTTTCGGCTGATGAGCTGAAAACGGGGCATTCTTCAGCGGAAACCGCTTTTCGTCATCCCACAAATACGTGGGGTAGAAGTTGTGAGCAACAGCCTGACAGTTGAAACCGAAGAACCGATTGACCCCCTGCTGCAGCGGTCGCCCTTCCGACTCGGGCCCCCCCAGCCCCCATTTTCCGAACGCTCCTGTCACATATCCCTGCTTTTGCAGGAGTTTGCCGAGCGTCACCGTATTCGCTGGTATCGGGTACTGGCCTTCAGGCTTGGCTTCGCGATTGTTACGAATAAAGGCATGCCCGGGATGAAGTCCCGTCATCAGCACACATCGCGAAGGAGCGCACACCGCGTTCCCCGAGTAGTGCTGGGTCAGGCGCATTCCTTCCTTTGCCAGCTGATCCAGATTGGGGGTGCGAATTTTCTTCTGCCCAAAGCACCCCAGATCTCCATATCCAAGATCATCCGCCAGAATAAAGACGATATTGGGCCTGGAATTCCGCGGTGCTCCGGCCGGTTCAGCCCCCCAGGCGTTTCGACCACCGGCGATCAGCGGAATCCCCAGCAATGACACTGCAATGCACCACCCGACTTGCATCACTCGCCTGCCCATTCCTCACCTCATCTTGAGAGGGAAATCTCCCAAATACCGTTCGTGGTGACCAAATTCCCAGAACGCCATTCTTACAACTCGGTCCGGTGTTCGCGAGGTCATCGAGTGAAGAATCGTTCAGCAAGAGTTCACTCGTCGAAGTCTGACCTGACGCGGATGAGTTTACGAAGTCGTCTGAGTCCGAACCACAGGATAGGGAGAACGATCAAGTAGAACAGATACGCTCCGCCAAAGCCGCGGCGCACGACGACGATGGCCGGATTGAATGAGTTGTAGATATGAAAGTCAGGGCGAGAACTTCTCGCGTAGGAACTTCTCAAGTGCGGTGGATTTCACTTGCGCCGTTTTTGTGAATTTCAATCGAACAACGTCCTGACCGTCGCGATGGGCTGTGATCTCGGGATCAAATCCGATCCCTGTTACTTCACCCAGTGTTACAGATCCAGACGGGACGAAGACATTCAATTCCACGGCGCCAGGCCGCTTGGTCACGACGTTTGCCATGACCGCTTTTCCCATCGAGTAATTCACAACAACCTTTTGCGTCCAATCAATTTTGGAGTCTGGCAGCAGCTTTCCAAGCAGTCCGAAGACTTCCTCCAGAACCTCAACATTCCACTCAATCGTTCCCGCCAGGAACCCCTTGCGCATCAAGTGCCATTTCTGGCCCAGCTTTTTCCACGGGGTCAGATCTTCCAGATCGAGTGTTCCGGGGCTTGTTCGATCCAGGAAGGACTGCTTTGCTTTCTCGAAGAACTTTTCGAACGAAGGCGTCTCCATGTCGGACGGTTGTAACAGTACAACCGTGACGTCTTCGAACGGACCGTTCACCGTGGGGCGAATCCGAACTCGAGGCTGGCGGTTGTAGACAGGTACTTCGTCGATGTCATTGAAATCTTTCAGATTCAATTCGTCGGCGAGATCTTCTTCCTGAAAGGCTTTCTTGCCAACGCGAAACTTTAACGTCAGCGTCCATTCATCACCTGTATAGGCATGCAGAAACCAGCCACCTGCTTTGACCTTGCCGGCAACCTCAACCGAACTTCGCTCAGCCCAGTTCGTAGGCGAGAACTGTTCGGTCTGTTCCAGTTGATCGATTATTGTGGCCAGCATCGAACCTTTCCATCGGCGCGGCTTTCCGTTATTCGCCAGGCCCTCAACCGTGTGCCACTTTCGACCGTCGACTTCCCACGGCATTTTTGCGTCGGCACCGATGCGGTTGGGGTCCAGATCCCCCGATTTCTTGCGACGAGCCTCTTCCGCATCGAAGGAATCACGCTCTCCACGATGTCCCGAGGACAGGACGTCACTCAAGATTTCAGCCGTCAACGAACGATGTGCTGTTGAATTGGCGTCGCTCTTTCGTCGCTCTGCAGCCGCAACGATGTCTTCCGGGGTTCCTTGAGCGACAATCCAGCCCCCTTCGCTGCCAGCCTGCGGACCCAGATCGACAACCCAGTCTGCCGTCTTGATGACATCCAGGTTGTGTTCAATCACGACGACGGTATTGCCCGCATCGACCAGGCTGTTCAAGATCTTCAGCAGCTTGCGAATATCATCAAAATGCAGGCCTGTGGTCGGTTCATCGAGCAGATACAACGTCTTTCCCGACTGAGGGCGAGCCAGTTCCGCAGCCAGCTTGACTCGCTGAGCCTCACCTCCGGACAGTGTCGGTGCTGACTGGCCAAGCGTGAGGTAATCGAGTCCGATGGCGGCCAGGACTGATAACGGGCCGCGAATTTTCGGGATGTTGTCAAACAGTTCCAGAGCCTGTCCGATCGACATGTTTAGAACATCCGAGATGCTCTGGCCCCGGTACTTCACAGCCAATGTTTCGGCGTTGTACCGCAGACCTCGACACGTATCGCATTCGACCCAGACATCGGGAAGGAAATGCATCTCGATCAGTTTCTGACCGTTTCCTTCGCACGCTTCGCACCGCCCTCCCGCGCGATTGAAACTGAATCGAGCGGGGCTGTAGCCACGGACTTTCGATTCCGGCAGACGTGAAAACAGTTCACGAATGTGTTCGAAGACCCCTGTATACGTTGCGGGGTTTGACGCAGGAGTTGTTCCAAGAGGTTGTTGATCGACGACAATCAACTTGTTCAGGTAGCGCAACCCGACCAGTTCATCATAAGGGCCCGGCTGTGTTGATGCGCGATGCAGATCGTGCGCAATTGCTCGAGCCAGCGTGTCGTCGATCAGGGAACTCTTTCCCGATCCACTGACGCCGGTCACGGCAGTCAATGTTCCCAGCGGAATGCGTAAATCGACGTTACGCAGGTTGTGCTGCCGGGCACCGAGCAGTTCGAGCCATCCTCCTCCCGGTGGAACAGGTTGATTGCTGATTCCCGCTGGTGTGGCAACCGCTGAATCTTCCTGAGCCACAGCCTTTTTGGTTGCCTTTTTTCGTTTGGGCTTCGCCGGTTCGAGTAATGTCTCGGAACCTGCCGTGGAAGCGGACGGCATTGGCATCCGGCGGATCTTGGGAATCATGATCTCTTCACGACCCGACAAGAACTTGCCCGTCAGTGATGCTTCGCTCTTGTTCATCTCGCGAGGCGTTCCCTCGGCGGTGACTGTACCACCAAACCGGCCTGCCCCTGGCCCGAAGTCGTACAATCGGTCGGCTGCCTGGAGCACTTCCCGATCATGCTCGACCATCACAACCGTATTGCCGAGATCCCGCAGCTTTTTCAGCGCCTTCAGCAATCGTCCGTTGTCGCTCGGATGCAGTCCGATGGTCGGTTCATCCAGAACATAGAGCACTCCAGTCAGAGCTCGTCCAATCTGACCTGCCAGGCGAATTCGTTGCGTCTCACCACCGGACAATGTGGGAAGCGTCCGGCCGAGTGTCAGATAGTGCAGACCGACATCGACCAGGAACGACAACCGACCTGTTGCTTCGGTCAGCAGGTCACCCGCGATTCGCTTCTGCGTCGGTGTCAATTTCATTCCCTGCAGAAACTCCAGGGCATCACGCAGCGGTAGATCGCAAAACTGCTTCAGAGTCTTTCCATGCAGTTTCACCGCACTGGCGTCCTCACGCAGTCGGCTGCCATTGCAGGCATTGCAGGGGACTTCTCCCACCAGGCCAAACAACTTGTTCCGGTAGTCGTACGAAAGACTCGCCGCCTGCTCGATCGCGGGGTACAGACCCTTGTATTGAAACTGTGCGGCAGGTCCCTTTGCTGAATCGACTGGTAAAGAGAACCACTGATCCCCTGTGCCGAACAAGATTGCCTGCTGGTGAACTGCATCGAGTTGCGAGAACGGTACATTCAGCGGGATGCCGATTTCCCGAGCCATCTGCGACAGCATCTTGCCGAACAGCGGACTGCGGACGGGATCGGGCCAGGCCGAGACAGCACCATCCTTTAATGTGCGAGTCGGGTCCGAGATCAGGGCATTCAGATTTGTCCCCTGCTGAACACCGATACCCTGACAGGCCTCGCACCAGCCGAGCGGACTGTTGAACGAAAAGTGATGTGGCGACAGTTCTTCAAAGCTCTTGCCACATTTCTCACACGACCGATGCAGACTGAACGGGATCACCTTCCATTTCTTTTCGTCGCGAGTTTCATCGACGATTGCTACGCGAATCAATCCCTTCCCCAGATCGAACGCCATTTCGACCGCTTCTGCCAGACGTGAACGGCCGGAAGACTTACTCGTCGCGTCTCCTTTTGCCCCCAGTGATACGCGGTCGACGACGATTTCGACCGTGTGCTTTCGCTTACGATCGATTTCCGGAACTTCTTCAAGCGTGTAGGTCACCCCATTGATACGAACTCGGCGGAAACCTTGTTCGCCCAAGCGTTCCCACAGCTTTGAGTACTGCTGGCCGACTGTCACTTCCTGCGGTGCCAGGATCAGCAAACGCGTTTTGTCCGCGTCGCCGACCCCCAGCAGTTTGTCGATCACTTCGTCGACGGTTTGCGTCTGGACAGGAACGTGGCAGGAGGGACAGAACTGAGACCCCGTCCGAGCGTAGAGAATTCGCAGGTAGTCGTAGATTTCTGTCACAGTACCGACGGTCGAACGGGGAGTGTTGCCGACCGTCTTTTGCTCGATGGCAATCGACGGCTGCAGCCCGTGGATATGTTCGACGCGAGGCTTCGGCATCTGGCCGAGGAACTGTCGAGCATAGGACGAGAGTGATTCGACGTAGCGACGTTGTCCTTCAGCGTACAACGTGTCCATGGCCAGCGAGCTCTTGCCGGAACCACTCGGTCCACAGAAGACGGACATCTGGTCACGAGGAATCCTCAGATCCAGATGCTGCAGATTGTGCTGCGAGGCACCACGCACGACGATGGATGTCTCGGCCCCATCGGCCGAATCTTTCAAGGCGACTGAAGTCTGCCAGCGCGGGATCGCGGGCGTTTGCAATGCCGCTGTCGACTTTGTTGCGGCTTTCTTTCCCTTCTTTGGTGTCGACTTCGCGGGCGCGATCGCAGGAAGGAATGCTTTCAGTGCTCGTCCCGTATGAGACTCCTCACACTGTGCAATCTCTTCGGGTGTCCCCGCTACGAGAATCCGGCCTCCACCAGATCCCCCTTCAGGGCCAAGATCGATGACCCAGTCAGCCGTCTTGATCACATCCAGATTGTGTTCGACGACGATTACGGTGTTTCCTGCATCGACAAATCCGTGCAGCACTCGCAACAGATGTTCGATATCGACGAAGTGAAGTCCCGTCGTCGGCTCGTCGAGGATGTAAACAGTCTTGCCTGTCGACCGCTTACTCAATTCGCGAGCCAGCTTTACACGTTGAGCCTCACCCCCCGATAGAGTGGGCGAAGGTTGCCCCAGCTTGATGTAGTCCAAACCGACATCATGCAATGTCTGCAGCGAACGCTTGATCTTCGGATGATTTTCGAAGTGTTCCAGCGCCTGCTGGACGTCCATTTCCAGTACGTCGTTGACGTTCTTTCCCTTGAACCGGACCTCCAGTGTTTCTTTGTTAAAGCGATGCCCCTGACAGACAGGACAGGTAACCCAGATGTCCGCCAGAAAATCCATCTCCAGCTTGTTGGAACCGTTCCCCTCGCAGGCTTCGCAGCGGCCCCCTTCGACGTTGAACGAGAATCGCCCCGGCTTGAAGCCTCGCAGCTTTGATTCCGGCAACTGCGTGTAGAGATCACGGATCATGTCGAACAGTTTGACATAGGTCGACGGGTTCGAACGCGGCGTCCGTCCGATCGGACTCTGGTCGATGTCGATCGCCTTGTCGATGTTCTCAAGCCCCGTGAAACCCGTATGATGTCCTGGCTTGCCAGTCCCCTTATTCACATCCCGGTTGAGAACTTCCCACAGAATGTCGTTGACCAGCGAACTTTTGCCGCTGCCGCTGACTCCTGTGACACAGATGAAGGATCCGAGTGGGAAGGAAACGCTGACGTCTTTCAGGTTGTGGTGAGTCGCCCCGAGGATTTCGATCGCCTGACCGTTCCCGGTCCGGCGCTGTGCGGGGATGGCGATCTTGCGTCTGCCTGACAGAAAGGCCCCCGTCAAACTTCGTTCCGACCGCTTCACATCGTCAACGGAGCCTTCGGAAACAATCTCGCCCCCACGGACACCGGGTCCCGGCCCGAAGTCAACAACGTAATCCGCAGCCTGCATGGTCTCTTCATCGTGCTCAACAACGATGACCGTGTTCCCCTGGTCTCGCAGGTCTTTCAGGCTGTCGAGCAGCATCACGTTGTCACGCGGATGCAGACCGATTGAAGGTTCGTCGAGGATGTAAACCACGCCAACCAGCCCACAACCGATCTGACCTGCCAATCGGATTCGCTGCGTCTCACCCCCGGAAAGAGTGGGCGCGGTACGATCCAGCGTGAGATAATCAAGACCGCAGCGCAACAGGAAGCCTAAACGACCGCGGATTTCTTTCAAAACTTCGGTCGCGATGAACCGGCCCGTTTCATCCAGATTCAATTGTCCAAAGAATTCCCAGGCATCCAGAACACTCAGCGAGCAGACTTCGGGAAGTGACAGTGACGCCGATTGATGGCTGGTTCGTGCCACGTCAAATGTCGGCGACGTTGTTGTGATGCGATAGCTGGTTGCCTGCTTGTTCAATCGACTGCCGCTGCAGGTCGAGCAGTCTGTCTCGTGCATGTACTTTTCAAGCTGCACGCGGCGCATCGGGTTTCGCGATTTGCGGTACTCGTCCAGCAGTTCCGGAATGAGACCGGCATACGTTCCGCCTCGTTTCCAGACTCCTCCAGAATGACGATAGGAAAACGTGATGTTCCGGTTACCAAGTCCATACAGAAATAACCGCTTGGCTTCTTCAGAAAGCTTTGACCACTTCGTCTTGAAGAACGAGTCCTCGAGCATCCCGAGGTCGATTTCAATGGCTCGTCCGACCCCCTTAAGGATGTGTTTTCGCCACTTCCCGATCGAACTCAACTTTCCGAGAACAGTGATGGCCCCTTTCTGAATCGACAACTCGGGATCAGGAACCAGGCGATCCTCCATGAAATCGAAACGAATTCCCAGACCATTACAGTCCGGGCACATTCCCTGCGGACTGTTGAAACTGAAGAGTTGCGGCGATGGAGCCTCGTAACTGATGCCGCAATGAGTACACGCGTAATCGGTTGAATAGAGCGTGTCGTTCGGCGACTGAATGTCTGAAGCATCACTTTCATCGGGCTCTGGTTCAACGGCTTTGGTCCGTCGCTTCTTTTTCCCGGCTTCTGCATTTCCAGGGGATGACGGCCCTTCGGGAACTTCCAGAGAAACAATCAGACGTCGCTCTGCCAGATTGAGTGCCGATTCGATCGCTTCGGCAACTCGTGCACGACTCGACTTCCCCGCGATCAGGCGATCGACAACGACGTCGATCGAGTGCCTCATCTGCTTGTCGAGTTTCAGATCATCTGTCAGTTGGACAAGTTTTCCGTCCACGCGAGCTCGCAGGAAGCCCCGCTTCAGCAGATCTGCGAACAGATCTTTGTACTCACCCTTCTGTCGCTGAATCACCGGGGCGAGGATCTGGAATTTCGTTTCGTCCGGCAGTCTGAGGATACTGTCGAGAATATGATCGCGAGTCTGAGCTGTGATCGACCGGCCGCATTGATAGCAGCAGGGTTGACCGACTCGAGCAAACAGGACTCGCAGGTAATCATAGATTTCTGTGATCGTGCCGACAGTCGACCGCGGGTTCCGGCCACTCGACTTCTGCTGAATCGAAATGGACGGGGCCAGGCCTGTGATGGAATCGACTTCGGGCTTGGGCATCTGACCCAGGAACTGCCGCGCGTACGACGACAATGATTCGACGTAGCGCCGCTGTCCTTCGGCGTACAGTGTGTCGAACGCCAGTGAACTCTTGCCTGAGCCACTGACGCCCGTCATTACGATCAACTTGTTGCGTGGCAGCGTCAGATTGACGTTCTGCAGATTATGTTCCCGGGCACCCCGGATGATGATGTCAGCAGCAGGCATGAATTGGCAGACTTGCAGAAGGCGTTGATGTTCGGTTCCGTCCGAAGTGCAGTCACTTCGTGCAACGAATGGCGGGCGCGACAATTTTTCGTCGCCCGGAATTATAGCGACGCCATCCATTCTGACACGTCTGCCGCGATGACTTCGCAGGTGGTCATCGGTAATTCGCGAATACTTTTCGAGACGCAAGCCAGCCGGTACGCTACGCAGGTTGCCGTCTTGATGCCGCTGTAAATCGATCACGATTGACGATTGTGATCCCAACTGCCACCGTTCGATGTCTCTTCAACTATGGTCAATGTCTGGTTAGTTAGACGACGAGCGAGACCCCAATGATCCCGTGATTCAGGAACTGTTTGGTTCCGAACGGGGAATGATCTGGGTCAAGACAACCCACGCTGCGATCAACTGGCTCAAAACCAAAACTGTCGCATGGATTTCGCTTGATCATGACCTGGGCACTACGACGACAGGTTATGACGTCGCGAAATGGATTGAGGAGCGTGCCCATTCCGGTGAGCTTCCCCGCCTGACGTGGACGGTGCACTCGGCCAACGTCGCGGGAGCTCGTTCTATTCGTACTGCATTGCAGAATGCCGATCGATTCTGGTCACGTCATGAACACGACCATGCGGCGGAAATTGAGTGATTACCCGTTGCACGCCTTATCTCATCAGACGTTGCTTTTCGTCGAGCCTTCCTTACGGACACAGTCGACGTAGTAGCTGCGACGTCCATCGATCGTCTCTTCGACCAGTCCATGGATGTCGGTGTCGAATCCCGGGAATTTTTCGTTGAACATCCGTGCAAACTTCAGGTATTCCACGATCGTCTTGTTGAAGCACTCGCCCGGAATCAGCAGCGGGATTCCCGGTGGGTATGGCGTCAGCAGAACGCTGGTTGCCCGGCCTTCGAGATCGTCGATTTCCACTCGATCTATTTCGCCGTGAGCCAGCATGCCATACGCATCTGAAGGCTTCATCGCGGGTTGCATGACCGACGTGTACATTTCGGTCGTCACACGAGCGACATCGTTCGCCTTGTACGTGTCGTGGATCTGCTGTGACAGATCCTTCAGGCCAATTCGTTCATAGCGAGGGTAGTTCTGACAGAATTCCGGCAGGATTCTCCACATCGGCTGATTCTTGTCGTAGTCATCTTTGAACTGCTGCAGGGCGCTCACCAGCGTGTTCCAGCGCCCCTTGGTGATTCCGATCGTGAACATGATGAAGAACGAATAGAGTCCTGTCTTTTCGACGATGACGCCGTGTTCCACCAGGTATCGAGTCACGATCGATGCCGGGATCCCCGTCTTGGCGAACTTGCCCGAGACGTCGAGTCCCGGGGTAATCAGCGTCGCCTTGATCGGGTCCAGCATGTTGAAGCCGGGTGCCAGATTGCCGAAACCGTGCCACTTCGCATTGGCCTTCAGCAGCCAGTCTTCACGCTCGCCAATCCCGTCATCAGCCAGCTTTTCGGGGCCCCAGACCTTGAACCACCAGTCCTTACCCCATTCATCTTCGACCTTCCGCATCGCTCGTCGGAAGTTCAGGGCTTCGGTGATTGACTCTTCGACCAGTGCGGTACCGCCTGGTGGTTCCATCATCGCTGCCGCCACGTCGCAGGATGCAATGATCGCGTACTGGGGCGAGGTCGATGTGTGCATCAGGTACGCCTCGTTAAAGACGTGGCGATCCAGCTTTTGCGTTTCGGACTCACGAACCAGGATCTGTGATGCCTGAGAAATCCCGGCCAGCAGTTTGTGAGTCGAATGTGTTGCGAAGATCATCGAATCCTTGGTCAATGGACGATCTTTTCCGATCGCGTGCATATCTCGATAGAACTCGTGGAATGCGGCATGTGGCAACCAGGCTTCGTCAAAGTGCAGCGTTCCGATCTTGCCATCGAGCAGCTTCTTCAGCGTTTCCACGTTGTAGATGATGCCGTCATAAGTGCTTTGAGTGATCGTCAGAATCCGCGGCTTGCGTCCGGGATGCTTGGCCTGAGCGGCCTTGGCAAACGGATTTGCTTCGATCTTTCGCTGGATGTTTTCCGGAGTGAATTCATCCAGAGGGATCGGGCCGATGATCCCGAGATGATTGCGAGTCGGAGTCAGGAACACCGGAACGGCCCCGGTCATGATGATGGAGTGCAGAATCGACTTGTGACAGTTCCGGTCGACGACAACGATGTCGCCCGATGCGACTGTCGAATGCCACACCATCTTGTTTGATGTCGACGTTCCGTTGGTGACGAAGAAGCAGTGATCCGCATTGAAGATTCGCGCGGCATTGCGTTCCGAGGCGGCAACTGGACCGGTATGGTCCAGCAACTGGCCCAGTTCTTCCACCGCGTTACAGACGTCGGCCCGCAGCATGTTTTCACCAAAGAACTGGTGAAACATCTGACCTACGGGACTCTTCAGGAACGCGACACCGCCCGAGTGTCCGGGGCAATGCCACGAGTACGAACCGTCGTTGGCGTATTCAACCAGAGCCCTGAAGAACGGGGTCGCCAGGCTGTCGATGTATGCCTTCGCTTCGCGAATGATATGCCGGGCGACGAACTCGGGCGTATCCTCGAACATGTGAATAAAGCCATGCAGTTCCCTCAGAATGTCATTGGGAATGTGGCTCGACGTCCGCGTTTCGCCGTACAGATAGATCGGAATTTCGGCGTTCTTGAAGCGGATTTCACTGATGAATTCTCGCAACTTCTTGATCGCCGGGTCGACTTCCTGACCTGGAGTGAATTCTTCGTCGTCGATCGACAGAATGAAGGCGGATGCGCGGCTTTGCTGCTGGGCAAACTGAGACAGGTCCCCATAGCTCGTGACCCCCAGGACTTCCATCCCCTCCAGTTGAATCGCATCCGCGAGAGCGCGAATTCCCAACCCTGATGTATTCTCTGACCGAAAATCCTCGTCGATGATGACGATGGGAAATCTGAACTTCATCGTGCTCAAAACTCCAGGGTAGGTTTTCGAACGATCTATCCCGCTCGTGAAGGTACACGATCGAGAAACAGACCGGACGACATCGCGAACAAAGCGAGCCAGAAACAGACTCGGGTTCGTTTCAGCCAGGGTGTCCCGCTTCGTCGCGGACACCGTCAGCTTCCGCAAAGCGTAAAGAATGAAGAACTGCGGGGTTCGCTTCAAGGATACGGGGCAGAACTTCTGCAGAAGTCCGACAAATCCACGACGCCCGATTTCAGTCTCTCGGTCGACTCAAATATCGACTAACGAATGAAATCGGCCATTTTTGCAACGAGATGGCGGGAAATACCCGTCGAAACCGGACGCCTTGCGTCATTTCGAGGTGATCGACTGGGACTGGATCGACTTTGCGCTGAATGTCTGGTATTTAACGATGTTTGCTCCCCCCAACTGGCTGGGGCGAAATCTGAGGCAACGACATTTTCTCGGCAAGGTCTTCGCGGAATTATGGAAGCTGGTATCGTCGGTCTCCCCAATGTGGGGAAGAGCACCCTGTTCAATGCACTCACCATGTCCAAATCGGCGCAGAGTGCCAACTACCCTTTTTGCACCATCGAGCCGAATGAAGGGGTTGTCAGTGTCCCCGATAATCGACTGGAACGCATTACGCGTTACATCGTCCCCAAGAAGATCATTCCAGCGGCATTGAAGCTGGTGGATATCGCGGGAATCGTCAAAGGGGCCAGCGAAGGCCAGGGACTGGGGAACAAGTTTCTGACGCACATTCGCGAAGTCGATGCCATCCTGCAGGTTGTTCGCTGCTTTGAAGATCCCGACGTCATTCACGTCACCGGGAACGTAAACCCCGTTTCGGACATCGAGACGATCGAAATCGAATTGATGCTGGCCGACATTCAGACTCTTGAAAACTCACTGGCGAAAGCGGAACGAACCGCCAAGAGCGGCGACAAGGATGCCAAGCATCGCGTCGAAGTGATTCGCAAGTGCCTGGCTCATCTGGCCACGGAAGAACCACTGCGGAAACTGGCCTTCGAAGAAGCGGATGCCAAGGTTGTCAGAAGCTACGGGTTAATGACCGCCAAGCCGATTCTTTATGTGGCCAACGTCGACGAAAACGATCTGGAAGGGAAACATCCACTCGTTCAGCAGGTTCGGGAATTCGCTGCGAAGGTCGGGGCGTCTGTGGTCCCGGTTTGTGCCAAGCTGGAAGCCGAAATTGCAGAACTGGACGAAGCCGATCGTAAAGAGATGCTCGAAGGTGCTGGGCTGGCTGAACCGGCACTCGCCACATTGGCACGAGAAGCGTACCGGGTGCTTGGACTGCAGAGCTACTTCACCGCGGGAGAAATGGAAGTTCGGGCCTGGACGATCCCGATCGGAGCCACGGCTCCTCAAGCGGCCGGTGTGATCCACACGGACTTCGAAAAGGGCTTCATCCGGGCCGAAATCTACACGCTGGAAGATCTGGAAACGTACAAGAACGAAAAGGAAATCCGTGCGGCTGGTAAGCTGCGAGTGGAAGGCAAGTCTTACGTCATGCAGGATGGCGACATCTGCCACTTCCTCTTCAACTGAACTTACACGTCCGATTCTGCCGACGAGGAAAACTCCCTGGAACGCAGGATGGCGATTGAAATTGCCAGCAAGACGGGTGGGTAGAGCATCAGAATTGCAATGTGATGCCATGTCGGTGAGTTGCCAATCAACGTGGCGGCTCCCGACATGAACTCAGGGGAGATTTCCAGTTCACACCATTCCAGCATCAGTGCCTGCAGGTGATGGTGAACGGTCAGTTTGTTGATCACGGCTGGAACGAAACTGACGATCAGCTCGAATAGAAGTGAGTATCCGACAGCCAGCACCATTCCCCGACGTGGCATGATGGTTCCCAGCAGCAGATAGACCGCTGCGTAAGCGGGTGCCGAAAGACAGACCATCCGCGTCATGGCCCACCAGATCTGCCACGGCTTCAGATCTCGCAAATCCATGGAATGAGAAAACTGCTTTTTCCCATGCTGATTAATGATCAAGGTCGGCTTTGCGGATTCATGCATTCGCATGTTCGCGTTTTCTTCGGCTTCTTTCACGGTAGGGCTGATGATGATCACCGCACACGTTAGTCCCAACAGGACCGGTGGAATGACCCATGTCACCGCTGCCAGATATTTTCCCAGCAGTACAGCCGTCCCGCCATTTGGACGAACCGTCAGGTAGACCCAACTGCGACGTTCGACCTCTGCAGAGATCGCTGGGGTCATCCAAAGCATTGTTCCCAGCATTGTGACCAGCATAGGAATCAGTGCGAAGAGAAATCCGATCCATAACTCTCGCGGAATCGAATCATTCGTCACGCCGGCAGTAATGCTGAATCGAATTAACCCGATGATGAAGACCGGAAAACCTGCCAGCACCAGCCACCACGCCATTCGTGGCACGGTCAATGACCGTTTCCATTCGAACAGAAAAACGGCTCCGACGTTTCCGATCACAGTTCACCCCGGTGCATTTTCATCAGTGAATTGAATAGAGCCTGCAACGATTCGTCGGCCGAATGCATTTCTGAGACATCGATCCCGGTCGCCTTCAGCCATCCCGGAAGCTGGCTATAGATACGAGCCGGATCTCGCGTCGCCACTGTTACTGTAGCATCAGCGATTCGAATGGAATCCACGACCCGTTCGCGAAGCAGCAATTCCCCAAGTCGATACGGATCGGAACACTTGAACGCAATTTCGTTCGGAAGCCCGACCATCATGGCATGGACATCTTCGGCAGTCCCCGACGCCAGAAGGCGTCCACCGCAAATCAGCAGAAAGGATTGAGTCAGCGATTCAATTTCGTGCAGAACGTGGCTGGCAAACAGCAGGCTTTTCCCAAGATCAATCCAGTCGAGCAGGACTGTTGTCAGTTCGTGACGGCCGACCGGGTCCAGACCGCTAAAAGGTTCATCCAGGATCAGAATTTCGGGATTATGTGCCAGTGCCTGCGCCAGTTTTGTTCGCTGACGCATTCCTCGCGAGTAACTCGAAATTGGCCGATGCATGGCGGTTGACATTCCCACCAGTTCCAGTGATCGCCCCGCGGCAGCATCGGCATCCGCGGTCGTCATCCCCTGCAGTTGCTGCAGGTATTTGACCCATTCATAGGCCGTCACGTCCGAGTAGAAGCCTTCCCCGCCCGGGCAGTATCCCATCCGCCGAAAGAGTGATGCATTGTTGCGGGGGCAAACTCCCATGACTCGAATCGTTCCCTGGGTCGGACGAAGCTGCCCCGTAATCAGGTTCAGCAACGTCGACTTCCCCGATCCGTTGGGCCCCAGCAATCCGTACGCTCCCGGTTGCAGTGTCAGCGTAAAATCGTTGACACCGATTACCTTGCCATACAGCTTTGTTACGTTATTGAGCTCAATCATGAATGGGCGGCCAATTTCCCGGATGCCTGCTCTTCGCATCTGCGAAGTAACTGAAGGACGAGCGTGATACCGTGATCGCTTAGACTCTCATCGGTGCCGATATCCTGCGGTACAGAATTGATAACGACAACAACGTGATCGCCACCAGAAAGGCTGCGGAGAAAGCGACATCTTCAAAACGCGCAAAACCAAAAACCCACCGCTGGACTCGACCCAGCGTGTGATACAACGACAAATGAGTCCACGGCGATTGCTTGATTTCGAACTGGTAATGTTGAACCTGTCTTCTTTCAGTTCGAGACATGTACGCGTCGTTACCTGCATTGAAGGCCTCGGCCGACGTCACCGCACCATAGGTGAACCAGCCGAGGATCCAGATTGCGAACCAGGCAAACCCTGCATAGCGACTTTCCTGCGTCAATGAGGAAAAGCAGAGAGCGAGTACTGATGTGGGAATCATCAGTACCGCTGAAGCTCCAAGAATCCGAAACGGCAGATCCCAGGTGGCTGAAATCACACTCAGGTTTGGCGAAAGCAGGATCCCCATCAGATAGAGCGCCAGGGCGGGGACAGTCGAGATGATCGCCAGATACGCCCACAGGCTGGCCAGTTTTCCAAACAGATATTCGGCTCGCGTCACGGGGCGCGAAAAGTACAACAGAAACGCTCGCGAACGAATATCCTGCGAGATCAAAGGGGGCGAGATCACCCCGATCACCATGACCATTAACACGGCCTGGGGATAGCGAAAAAAAGATTGCAGCAGCCATGCCCAGACGGCGTGACGACTCTCTTCCAGGTTGCCAGTCTGGATCGAGTTACGGATTCCGTCGAACTCGGGAGAATTTGACAGATCCTGCACGAATGGTCGCAGCATCTGCCTCCATTCCAGTTGCGTGGCTGCC
>CAXBSB010000065.1:0-32439 GCA_963977965.1 uncultured Schlesneria sp. | reverse complement strand
GTCCACCTGGTCCGCGGCGGTTCCCAACGGCACATACACCGTCACCCTCGCCATGAGCGAGAACTACTGGACCGCCAAGGGCAAGCGGGTCTTCTCCGCTGTCGCCGAGGGTGTGCCGGTAGCCACCAACCTGGACCTGTTCGCCGCGGCCGGGCTCTCGACGCGACCGCTCGTGCGCCCGTCCGTCTTCCAGGCCCAGAGCCAGCCGTTGCGCGTGTGGACGGCTACTACGGTGGCGGTCGTGAAGCAGCCGTTCTGGGCCCATCAGATCGTCGAGTACCTGTTCGGCCTCGGCGCCATCGCCATCGGCGCGCACTCTCCTCAACCCCTCGTGCCCTGTATCGCCGGGGCCCTGCTGCTGCTCAACGCCTCGCAAACGACTGTACCCTGAGAGGGGTTTCACGGGTCTGGGAATCGCCAGCCGACGGTTGTCAGGCTCCGAATTATCTGAATGCTGCGGTTCTAGTCGAAACAAGTCTGTCAGAATCTGAAATTGTTGCACTTTCAAAGCAGATTGAGCGAGATCTTGGTCGCCAGCGAACTCAGCCGCCACCGATTACGGTCAGCATCGACATCGATCTGCTGGTCTTCGACGATCACGTTCGCCGAAACAGTCTCTGGTCACGATCCTATTGTGCTGTTCCTGTGGCCGAATTGATGCCCGCACTACAATGCCCGGCGTCCGGCGAGTCACTGGCGATCGTGGCTGGCAGGCTGGCCGCTGAAACCCAGATCAGTTTTCACTCGCACCTGCAGGTGACGACCAATCATTCATCAAATACAGTTTCGAACGTCAATCGAGAGGAACGTTAAGACATGACAGGTACGCCGCACAATCCCGGACGATCGTATCGATTCTATGATGCCATCATGGTTTCGTTCGTCACAGTGCTGATTTGCAGTGAGTTCATGGCCGCCGGGAAAGTAGCAACCATTGGCGGTTTCAATTTCGGGGCAGGCGTCCTGTTTTTTCCGCTCAGTTACCTGTTTGGTGATATCCTCACCGAAGTTTACGGGTACCGGCAGTCCCGCAAAGTCATCTGGGCTGGTTTCTTCTCACTTTTCTTCTGCACTGCGATGACTCACATCATCGTCCTGATGCCTCCCTCGAGCGTCTGGCCCCATCAGGCCGCCTGGGAAACAGTCTTCGCGAATTCATGGCGCATCGTGGCGGCGTCGTTGATTGCATTTCTTGTTGGCGAGTGGGCGAATTCGGTTGTGCTGGCGAAAATGAAAATCTGGACTTCAGGTCGTCATCTTTGGACTCGGACAATCGGTTCAACCGTGGTGGGTGAAGCCGTCGATTCGGCAATTTTCTATCCACTGGCATTTCTCGGGATCTGGGCCACAGAACTCGTCTTTCAGGTCATGATCATGAATTATCTTTTGAAAGTGGCCGTCGAAGTCGTGATGACACCATTCACCTACAAGGTTGTGGCGTTTCTCAAGAAATCAGAAAACGAAGATTACTACGACACTGACACGCGATTTGGGTTTTTCCCCGGAACTGATTGACGAGGTTGAGTGAGATGCTGAACGAACGAGTGCTGGACAAAGGAGTTCGTCCATTCATAACTCTCAACATCGCCGAATCCGTAGACGGAAAAATTGCACCCATCGGTGGCGGAAAGGTCAATTTTGGTGGAGCCGAAGATCGACAGCAGATGGAGATTCTGCGAGCCGAAGCCGACGGCGTCGTGATTGGTTGCGGTACCCTGTTGACCGAAGACCCGCCGCTGCTGATCCGGGACAAATCGATTCAGGCTCGCCGGGTAGAACAAAAGGGCGCTCCGCATCCGCGAAACATCGCGATCTGTTCGTCATTGCCATCTCAGCTTGAATCCATGCTGTTTTTTCGTAATCCCGAAACAGAAAAAATCGTCTTCACCACCGAGAAGACGCCGGCGCAGATTCGTGAAACCGCCAAGCGCTTCGCACAGGTTGAAGTGGTTTCTGTCAATGAAAATGGCCGAGTGAACTTGCGTGAAGTGGTTGAACGGCTGCACCGGATTGGCGTTCAGAAGTTGCTTCTCGAAGGGGGCGGCGAGTTAAACTTTTCGATGTTGCAGGCAGGGCTGGTTGACGAGATCTATCTGACGGTCTGTCCATTTATTTTTGGGGGACGGACTGCTCCTGGCTCGGTGGGTGGAGAAGGTTTTCCCTTTGACAAGGTCTGCAAGTTACAACTCATCAGCCATCGAGCCGGTCAGAATGGGCGGATCTTCCTGCGATACACCGTTCTAGATGAGGTTCCGGACGTTTCACCCAGCCCCTATTTTCCGGCAGGCGTCGAAATCGCTTGAGCGACCGAGCGGCCTGAAAAGTTGAATTCCCCAGCTACGCGGTTGATCAGGTACTTCGCCGCTCGTTCAACTCTGTGGGGGGCTACTGTTTCGCGGTCTTTCGATCGTGATCCCGACCGACCGACATGAAGGAACGACCCCCAGTTTCTCGACTTTGACGCGCACTCGCAAAACCCGTTTTTCAGCAAGAACGATGCGTGCAATGTCTTCGGCGAGGGCTTCGACGGTGAACCGCTGTATCGTTGCTGCATGGCGCGTGACCTTATCTGCGACGACCGCGTAATCCACGCAATCAGCGATATCATCGCTTTGGCACGCGGCGGCGGTGTCGGCGTCGATCTCAAGATTGATCACGAAATCTTGAGGGGTCGTCCGTTCTGAAGGGTTCACACCAATGATGCCGTGCACCAACAGATCGCTGATCAAAACTGTATCCACTCTGAATCCCTCGTCCCGCTCTTCGTTCACTCGTTATTGCAAGAAAGCTTGTGAAGTGATGTTATCGAGGAACAGTTCCTTCGTAAAAGCGTCGGTCGTAACGGTGGATTCGTCCCGAGCAGGCAGGATTTCCTTGTCCTCTTCAAAGATGGTATAATTTTCCAGTATGCCGAAGGGCTGAATTCTGTACCTGCAGGCAGACTGGTCAACGCTGCTCACGAGAGACTGAACAATGAAGACACGCTACATCACCTGGATTTCCGTTTGCGTCGCGATTCTGGTCGTGTCAGTCTGGGCTCCAATACCAGTTGATGCCTGTCCATTCTGCTCAGCTCCATCTCTGACTTTAACCGAGCAACTCGCCGGGGCGGACTCTGCTGTGCTGGTCAAATGGGTCAGTGGCACACCCGCCAAGCTCTCTGATGCGGGGGCGACAGAGTTCGAAATCGTCGATGTTGTGCATCAGCACGCCGCTGGGAAACTGAAAGCGGGCGGAAAGCTCAATCTGGTTCGCTATCGGTCGGGCAAGGCTGGAGATCTATTCCTGCTGCTGGGGACTCTGGGGGCCGGCAACATCGAATGGGGCAGTCCCATGGAGGTGACTCAGGCGGGTTACGACTACATGAAGAACTCGCCAAAAACAGACCAGCCAGCGGTCAAGCGACTCTCCTATTTCCTGAAGTTCCTCGAACATTCAGACCGGATGATTGGTGACGATGCGTTTGGTGAATTTGCGAATGCCGCCTATTCAGACGTTGTTCTGCTGTCCAAAGAACTGCCTCGCGAGAAGCTGCGAACTTGGCTGACGACGAATATGGTTTCGCCCGGACGTATTGGACTGTACGGCATGATGCTGGGGCTGTGCGGGACTGACGAAGACGTGAAGCTTCTGGAACGCAAGATCATGGAAGGATCCGAAGATTTTCGCCTTGGAATCGATGGAGTGATGGGCGGCTATCTGTTGCTGACCGGCGACAAAGGGCTGGCGCTGCTGAGCGAGAAAAAGCTCAAGGACAAGAAGGCCCCTTTCAGTGAAACCTATGCGGCAATGCAAGCGATCCGCTTCATGTGGCAGTACGGTGACAATCGAATCTCTGCTGAGCAACTGCGCCAAGCGATGCGAATTCTGCTGGAACGGCCTGAACTGGCCGACCTGGTGATTGCAGATCTGGCTCGAATGAAAGATTGGTCGGTTCAAGATCGACTGGTCGATATGTACGAAGCGGATGCGTACAACATCCCATCGATCAAGCGCGCTATCGTTCGGTTTACTCTCGCAGCAACCAAAGATGTTCCCAAGAAGGAAGAGGGAACGGCCAGCGGTTCTGCCGCAGCAACTTCCGCGGAAGATCCACCTGCACATGTTGTTAAGGCACAGAAGTGTCTGGAAGAACTGGAAAAGCGAGATCCAAAGACGGTTCATGAAGCAAAACGCTTCTTCTTGTTAAAGTAGTGACGGGCGAATCAGGAATCGATCATGCCATGGAATTGGCGAGTTATTGTCAGTATCTGGGGACTGGTCATTCTGGCGATGTCGGCAGGATCTGCCGAAGCTGTTCCTGGCTGTCCGTTCTGTGCCCCCAGTGACCCGCCCTTCAGCCATCGACTTGCCGCGTGCGACGTGGCCCTGCTCGTCAAGTGGGTGTCCCTGGAATCGAAGATCGAATCCCAGACAGAATCGACGACGTTCGAGGTCATCGAAGTCTTTCGCTCGACGACTCGGAAGTTCAAGCCGACCGACAAAGTGACTTGGGAATTCGGCCGAAATGGCGAACCCGGAGATCCGTTTCTGCTGCTGGGGGCGGAAGGCAAGGATGGAATCACCTGGGAAAAGCCCATTTCTCTGGCGGGCGAATATCTGCTGAAGTACATCCAGAAGGTTCCCCCGATTGATGCTCCGGATCGCCTGACCTTCTTCCTGAAGTTTCTTGAGTTCCCTGATTCAGAGATCTGTAACGACGCGTACGCCGAGTTCAGCCGGGCCGAGTTCAAGGATGTCGCTGCTCTGGCTGGAAAGCTGCCTCGCGAGAAGCTTCGTAAATGGCTGTCGACGAGTGATCCTCAGGCACAAGTTCGTCTGGGCCTTTACGGAATGATGCTGGGGTTGGGAGGGGATGACAGCGACGCGGCATTCCTGGAATCCCTGATTATGAAAGTCCCCGATCCCAACCAGCCTCGGCTGGGAATCGATGGCATGATGGCAGGTTATCTGTTGTTGACGGGGGAACGCGGTCTGCAGAAGTTATTGGACGCCAAGTTCAATGATCCGAAGTCGGAAGATGACCTGGTCCCCTTGATTAATGCCCTGGTATTTCTTTGGGAGTACGCACAGGATCGAATCCCCGCGCAGCCAATCCGTGCCGCAATGCGCCGTTTTCTGGATCGCCCTCGAATGGCATCGAGCGTTGTCGAGAACCTCTCCCGCTGGCAGGACTGGGAGTCACTGGACCGGTTGATTGCCAGCTATGGGATGCCCCCGTTTGATACCAGCCTGACGAAGCAAAAAGTGGTCATCTTCGCTCTGGTTTGCGTGAAAGACGGAAAAAAAACATCTCCCGACATGTTGCCGCCATCTGCCATCGCAGCCCGAAAGTTCCTCGATGGTTTGGATCCTGAAGTCGTCAAGAGTGCCGAGATTTCCCTGAAGCGTGGCGGACGGTGAATTCAGATCTGATCCGATACGAGGCGACACATTGACAGGACGGAGTCTCACATGAATGGGAACCTGGATCTGTATTGCCTGGATGATCTGCTCTCCCCTGAAGATCTTTCCGTTCGCGACCGCATTCGAACCTGGGTTCAGACTCGCTTCGCCCCGGAAATCAATCGTTGCTGGAATGCAGGAACATTCCCTCTGGAACTGATTCCCGAAATTGCGGCCTTGGGAGTATTTGGTGGTAACATCGAAGGCTACGGTTGCTCGGGGTGGAGTCCACTGACCTATGGGCTGGCGTTACAGGAACTCGAACGTGGAGATACGGGATTAAGGACATTCGCATCGGTGCAGGGGGCACTGGCGATGAATGCCATTCACATGTTTGGCTCCGACGCTCAGCGAAACCAGTGGCTGCCAGGAATGGCACGCGGAGAAAAGCTGGGATGTTTCGGACTGACAGAACCAGACCACGGATCGAACCCCGGCGGTATGGAAACGCGAGCAGTAAAGACAGCAGACGGCTACGAATTGACTGGATCCAAGAAGTGGATTGGCGGTGGAGTTCTGGCGGACGTCGCGGTCGTGTGGGCCAAGGTCGAAAACGAACCGGGGATCGACCCCAGCAGTGCGGCCGCAGTGCGTGGGTTCCTGGTGCCTCGAGGCACACCGGGTTTCACGGCTTCAGTAATCGAAGGAAAGTACTCGCTCAGGATTGGGGTCACGTGTCGGCTGGAATTTGGTCGCTGCAAGTTGCCATCGAACGCAATACTTCCCCGTTCAAACGGTTTGAAATCACCGCTGCAATGCCTGAATCATGCCCGTTATGGGATCGCCTGGGGAGTTCTCGGTGCTGCCCAGGCCTGTTTTGAGGAGGCACGTTCCTACGCGATGCAGCGTCATCAGTTTGGAAAGCCACTGGCGAGTTTTCAGCTGGTCCAGCGAAAACTCGCCCTGATGGCAGATGAAATCACCGGAGCCCAGCTCATGGCGTTCCGTCTGGCTCAGCTCAAGGCTGCGGGAAAGGCAACGTTTGTCCAGATCTCTATTGCCAAGCGTCACAACGTCGCCGTGGCTTTGAATGTTGCCCGCACCGCACGCGAGATTCTTGGCGGCGTCGGCATCCTGGATGAACATGTCTCGTTCCGTCACATGTGCAACCTGGAGAGCGTCCAGACGTACGAAGGGACGGAAGAGATGCATCTGCTGATTCTGGGGGAACACCTGACACAAATCCCCGCGTTCGCATGAACGCGGGGATCAGTTTTTTTTTCGGAAGTTGAACGGTCTGCTTTACCGGGCAGCGGTCTTCGCAGCCTTCAGCAACGTGGCATAGTCATAGGAAATATGCAGCAGTTCGTTGTCATATTCGGTCTTGCCCAGAACAGGAGCGTCATTCTTCGTTTCACGCTCCTCTTCTTCTTTTTCGACCTCACGAGCCGCTTTATCGTCTTCGCGTTCTTTCTTCAAAGTCTCTTCATTCAGCGAAATTGTCTTGCGATTCTTGCGTGACTTGTATCGCTCAATGTCCTTCAGCCGCTGCTCGAATTTGGGATCCGCCGCAATACGCTTCTGACTGGCGTCTTTCATCGCTGTGATCATGGCGGGGGGTGCCATCTCGTAGTCAATGTGTCGAGCTGGAGCGATATGATCGAACGCCAGAGCGTTCTCGAGGAATGATTCACCCAGATCCATATTGTCGATCAGAGAAGGCAGAACGATGTCGGATTCAACACCGCGGTTCTGCGTGCTATCTCCGTTCACGCGATAGAACTGATTGATCGTCAGTTTCAATGCTCCACGATCTTTGGCTCCTGGCAGGACGCGGAACATCTGCGAACTGACTGGCATCACGTTCTGAACAGTCCCTTTGCCGTGAGTGGTGGTGTCGCCGATGACGATACCGCGACCATAATCTTTGACGGCTGCCGCAAAGATCTCGGATGCAGACGCCGACAGTCGATTACAGACAACGATCAACGGTCCGGGGTAGACAACCCCGTCTTCGTCGTCGTCATGGCTGCGAATCTTGCCATTTTGTTCTTTGACCTGCACGATTGGGCCACGATCAATGAACAGGCCCGAAACTTCGATGGCTTCGCTAAGAGCTCCACCACCGTTCATACGCAGATCGACCATGACGGCATCAACTCCGCCCTGGTCCTTGAAGCTCTTCAGAACTTTCTGAACATCGCGAGCGGTGCTCTTGAAGTTGTCTTTTCCTTCCTGAGCTCCACTGAAGTCGCGATAGAACGACGGAATGTTGATGACGCCGATCCGACCCTTCAGTTCAGGGATGCGATCATTCAACTGAATGATCTCGCCTTTCACTTCAGAAGCTTTCAGTTCGATCATCTGACGGGTCAGAACATATTCTTCAGTTCCGCCAGTATCTTTCACAACTCGCAATCGAACTTTGGTTCCTCGTTCACCGCGAATCAGTCGTACGACGCGGTTCAGCTTCATTTCGATGACGTCCTGCCATTCCCCATCGGGCTTTGCGACAGCAATGATCTTGTCACCGACTTTCAACCGTCCGTCTTTTTCAGCGGCTCCACCTGCAACGATCTGAGCGACTACGGTCATGCCGTCTTCGGAACGCAGTGCGGCACCGATTCCATCGAGGCTCAATCGCATCTGGATCTGGAAATCTTCGACCGTCTGTGGCGACATGTAGCTTGAGTGAGGATCGAAGCAATGAGCCAGGGATGACAGGTACATTTCCAGAACTTCATTGTCTTCCGTGGCGTGAGCGTAGTTCTTCAGTGTGTCGTAACGCTTGTGCAATCGTTTGCGAGCTTCTTCCGGTGCCGTCTTGTCGAGGGTCAAGGTCAGAAGATCAAACTTAATTCGCTTGCGCCATCGTTCATTGGCTTCTTTCACGTCAGCGGCCCAAGCCATCTTGTCGCCATCGATTTCCATGGTTTCATCAATGGTGAAATCATGAGGGGCATCGACGAGCTTGTGGGCAACAGCCAGACGTTCATCCAGTCGCTTCAAATACAGAGCGAACACTTCATAGGCGAAGTCGACTTTACCGAGCTTCAGCAGGTCGTCCAGGTGATCTTTGTACTTGGCGAGATCATCAATGTCAGACTTCAGAAAATAGAGTTTCTGAGGGTCAAGCTCTTTGACAAACCGGGTCAGCAACATCCCTGAAATCCGGTCGTCGAGAGACTTCTGGCTGATGTGGTACTTGCTGATCATTGCCGCGACGAGTTTCGCGGTTTCCTGGTCCGCAGGAGCAGTTGAAGAGAGTTGTTGAGCGAAGATCGTCGTTGCGATCATTACCGTCAAACCGATCGCCAGTGCGCCGATGGCTCGTGGCAGGGACAAATACTTCATGACGGGAATCCATATCAGAGGAGGTTGTCCGGCGTCAAATGCCGTTCCGTGGCTATGGCGATAGTAGCTAAACCCCGTAAACCTGACAAGAGGTGCCACTTACTTCAACTTAACGAAACCTCGCCATGCTCCCGAGGTTGCAACGAGACCGCGATTCTTCAACAGAACATCCAACGCGTGGATGGGCTTTCGTTCACAGATTGCGAGCGGCGTAGCCTGCAGAATTGTTCACGTAATGGCGGTATGTTGCGGCCAGTCGGGCTCGCTGAGATTCGTTCAATTCCTTAAGTTGGCGAGCCGGGCAGCCGGCCCAGAGTGTGTGCGGCGGTACCTGAGTTCCCTCCAGCACCAATGCTCCACCCGCGATCAGCGCCCCTTCTCCGATGACACACCGACTGAGGACCGTTGCCGAAATCCCAATCAGGGCTCCATTGCCGACCACCGATCCGTGGACGATCGCGCGGTGCCCCAATGTGACACGGTCGCCCAGAATGCAGGGATAACCTTCGTCAACATGCAGAATCGACCCATCCTGCACGTTGGTTTCTTCTCCAACCTCAATCCATTCCTGATCGCCCCTCAGAACGCATCCGTACCAGACGGAACTGCGAGCTTTCAGTCGAACCCGGCCGAGAACAATCGCATTCGGAGCAACCCAGGCGGTTGAATCAATCAGCGGGCGACAATTGATGGCGTGCCAGTCCCAGTGCTCATCGGGGCAGGGAACCACTGGTGGTTCGGGAAGCGTCTCGGTCAGCAATGGCCAGTTTCGCTTGATCTCATCGGGAGTCAGGCCCAATTCGTCACCCACGGTTCTCTCCTGAGGTCGCCAGCAGCAGATTCATCTCGTTACGACGCTGTGGCAGGTGTCTCGGCAGGAGCAGCCGGAACAGCCTTGAATTCGACAACGGCAATCTGGTCATGGCCGGCCGCGAAAAGGGTGTCCTGGGTGTCGTTGAGCACAAACTTGTGGACGTGCATCGGGACTTTGTCCTGATGAACAACCTTGCCCGTCTGGGAATCGTAAAATGACGCGAAACCGCCGTTGTCACCACCAGCACAGACAAACCAGTTCCCTGATTTGGGGAACACAATCTGCTCGACCAGCCCCTTGAATTTGGTGTCAGAAATCTCGTGGACACGAGTCTTCGCGGCCCAGTCAAAAATCTCAACCCGGGACGGCCCATCGAGATGATCGATGTTGCCAATGGTCCCGATTCCACCAGCAGCCACCTGCTTTCCATCTGCAGTGAACGCCAGACTGCGAATCCCACCAATGGAATGACGCCGCTGTTTCGGATCCCAGGTGTACATGACCGGAGCTTCAAGTTCCGAGACTTTTTTCCCTGAGGCGGCGTCCCAGACAGCGATGTGACCGACTTTGTCGCCTGTTGCCAGCAACTGGCTGTCGGGCGAAAAGGCCACGGCAAACAACATCGACGGGAAATGATGAGGCGTCATTGGCTTGTGTTCGACCAATGTCTGCAAGGGATTCCCCGACGCGGCATCCCATAACTTGCACAGCATGTCATCTGCAACGCTGGCGATCACCTTGCCGTCTGGCGACGCGATCACGTTGCGAATCCATTTCCCATGTGCCTGGACCGACCGGATCGGCTCTCGTTTTTCGATGTCCCACCAGATCAGGCGACCATCATAGCTTCCGGTGACCAGCACATTTCCTGCCAGCGCCGCGCCCGTTACATAGCTCTGATGCCCTTCACCTGTGAACTCGACCGGCTGCGGCTTTTCAGCGGCCATGTCGATTTCATAGACCTTGAAATCTGAGCTTCCGAAGAACAAGCGCTGCGTCCCGGGAAGGTTGGCCACGCACATGGCGATCCCCTTCACGCGAGCTGTCTTGGCAACTTTGAACTTGGTTGGATCGGCGGTCGTCATTCGCAGAATCTCCGGGCGACAAATCAGGTCGTTCGAATGCCTTTGCGGCAGGGATCAGGCTAGGATCTCGGTGACTGGCTTGCAGCCGAAATCCACGATCGGGATCGGTCGAGCTCCGACGTGGTATTCCTTCTTGTAGTCGATCCCCAGAGCCGCAAAGATCGTGGCGAACAGGTCGCCCGACTTCATTTCGCCCTCTTCGACTTTGTGTCCGTCGGGATCTGTCTTCCCGTAAACCGCGCCCCCCTTCACTCCACAGCCCGACAGCGTACAACTCCAGGCACTGGCGAAATGATCCCGACCCAGGCTGGCGTTGATGTTTGGAGTGCGACCGAATTCAGCAAGAGTGATCACGAGTGTGCTGTCGAGCAGTCCACGCTGCTTGAGATCATCCAGCAGCGCTGACATTCCCTGGTCGAGGTCTGCACAGAGTTCCAGATGGGTTTCAAAGTTCTGGCCGTGGCTGTCCCACCAGGCGCGAGCCACTTTGACGAATGGAACCCCAGCTTCAACCAGTCGCCGGGCAATCAGGCATTGTTCCTGGAACTGCGTCGGTCCGTAGAAGTCTCGGGCCGTCTGAGGTTCCTGGTTGATGTCAAACAACTTCTCGCTGGCCATGATTCCACGAACGCGTTCGTATGCCATGCCGTGGCTGGCAACGGACGCGTTGTAGCGTTTGTCCGAAAATCGCTTGGCCAGCAGCTTCTGCAAATCAGCCCGTTCCTGATGATCAACGTCGGCGAGCGATTCCTGCCGGCGAATGTTCGGGGGAATCATGCTTTCGGTCAGAAACGTCGGAGCGTAGCGAGCTCCCAGGAATCCAGCCCCCCCTTTGTGGCGCCCTTCGGTCTCGGAATACATCGAGACATAGTCGGGCACCTGACTGTCAGCTCGCCCGAGTTCTCGAGCAATCAGAGCTCCCAGATCTGGGTAATCAATCGCGGCTTCCACTGCGCGACCGGTTTCCATCAGACTCGTACCGCCACCGTGATCGGCGTTTCGGGTATTGAGTGAGCGGATGATCGCAGTTGTCTTCAGTCGCTGTGCCATCTTGGGCATCAGTTCACTGATCTGGACACTGGGAATATCTGTCGCGATCGAGCGGAATGGACCACCTGTCGGACGACCAGGCTTCGGATCCCAAGTTTCAAACTGGCTGGCGCCACCACCGAGCCACAGCAAAATGACACTCTTCTGCTGCCGCTTCAGTTCACCTGCGAGGCATGGATTCTTCAGGGCATCCATGATTCGCATGTTGGCAGCGAATGCCGAAACACCAGCGATCGCAGGAACGCTCAGGAAGCTGCGTCGAGTAACGCCGTGATCGGGGGAACCGCAAAATCTGGTATTTACCATGAACCAATCCTTCCAGGACGTGCTTTTTTGAGTGCCAGTCGCCACCGGGACCAAAGTCAAATCATCATCAATGATTAAATCGCAGTTCGGGACTTGTGAGCAGTGCCCATACCATTTGTCTCAACCCTGCTACAGGTTCCGTTCGTTTTGCCATGAATTGCTCACACGCTGCAACTTCATCGGCCGACGGGGCTCG
This sequence comes from uncultured Schlesneria sp., assembly GCA_963977965.1. GTDB lineage: Bacteria > Planctomycetota > Planctomycetia > Planctomycetales > Planctomycetaceae > Schlesneria. The sequence goes on along the minus strand of CAXBSB010000065.1, from coordinate 20,249 downwards.
AGAAAGTGCAGACCAGTAGGCGGTGTTGATCTGAGCACCGCGATCTGGTTGCGCCTTGATCACACCAACCAGTCGGTCACCAGAATCTCGCAAATAATCATCTGTAAATTGCGGGCTGTTACTGAACAGCAGCGCTTCGTCCACTCCGACCTGGAAGTTCTCTCCAGGGAGTTCAAACTGGTTCGCAAATCCTTCGCAACTTCGTTCCAGATCGTCTCGCCGCTTTTGCCAATCTTCCGTGGCAGGCTTGTATGCTTCGGGGCTGGAACTGGCGATTCGCAGGGACATGGAATACTGACGAGGTGACAACGGTCGAACCAGAGCGACAGCAAAGATGTCTGCGGCCGGAGGCTCGGATGAGGCATTCCATTCACTCGACCGGGCATAGGTCTGGCTGAGCACTATTCCGCGGACCAGTCGTCGCAGATCAAACTGATGTTGAATCAAGTCTCGCGACAGCCACTCAAGAAGTTCGGGATGGCTGGCGGGATTACCTGAATGCATTTGATCCAGCGGATGAACGAGGCCGCGACCCAGATACATCGCCCAGATACGATTGACGATGGCACGAGCAAAAAACTGGTCGTTTCCAGACTGCAGGGCAACCTCCACGAGTTTGGTCCGCGGACTGAACGGCGGTATGGGAGGTGGCCCTGCCTTGTCGTCCTGAGTCTGCTTTTTGACTTCTTCGTCCTGCTTCTTCTTTTCTTCCGCACTTACCTGAATCACAGGCTCTTCAATGGTTGTGCCGGTGAGGAACATCAGCTTGGCGATCTTGTCTTCGCCTTTGGTCGTCTTGAACTTCACTTCGCCACTGAATTTCTCGGCGATCCCATTTTTCTTGGTGACATAGGTTCTTTGGAAGAACGATGCCATTCCGAAATAGTGATCCTGCTTCCAGTCCTCGACCAAGGGATGGTCATGACACTTGGCACAACTCACGTTCACACCGAAAAAGATCGAACTGGTGTCGTTGGTCAGTTCATCCAGTTCCTTGGCTCGCACCCGGACGAATGCAGTCGCACCTTTGGCTTCGGGATCGTCCTCGTTGCCAATCAGCATGTCACGGAACATCAGGTTCCAGGGCCTGTTCTGACGGGCGGACTTCAGCAGGTATTCCCGCCATTCCCCAGGGGCGCCATTCTGCCCGAGCATCAGAAGAGTGTCTAGTTGATTGCGGAAGTGATAGGCAAAGTCGGGGCTGGCAAGCATCGCGTCCACCAGTTTCACTCGCTTGTCTGCATCCGTTGAATCGACAAACTGCTTCGTCTCAGTAACGGTTGGAATTCGTCCCTGCAGATCAAGTGACGTCCGACGCACCAGAGTACAGTCGTCGGCAGCGGGGGCAGGTTGAACCTGACGCTCCGTCAATCGTGCCTGAATGTAGTGGTCGATCGCCTTTTCGATGGAAAAATCGGGGGCAACCAGTTCCGCAGCAATCAGATTCCCGCTCAACAGGAAGAGAGAAAGGAACGACAATCTGCGCGCCAGATTCATGAGAATCAATACCCTTCGTCGGTCATCAGGCGGGAACAAAGGCAGGAACGATCAGCGGTCAAACGGCGTGACATTGGCAGCATCTATAATTGTCGCCAAAACTTCCGAGAACAGATTAGCGTTTTCCGATGGTAAGAGCAAGAAGTTGATGATTGAGGGGTGCAGTCGTTAATTGGTGGTGACATCGTGAATCAAGCGAGAGAACCTAATTTCCAGGGTGCCAAAACCTCCAAAACCGTGGCGCCCCGCATAGACGGCTTCCTGTGACCACCAAGGAACGACTGCACCCATGACTGAGAGATACGCAGCCTGGTCGCGTGGACTACTTTGCAGCCCGAATATCGTAGCAAATGATTTCGCCTGGAGTTCTTAGGTACATGCGACCTCGTGAAATGACTGGCATATTCCAGTCCAGCAACCCTTTCTGACTGCTGGGGCCTGTGTTCCGCAAATCGTGAACCCGTTCCAGCTTTCCTTGTTCGGTGTAGGCGGCAGGGTTCGCTTCGATCAGCGTCACCGTCTGGTGGCTTCGTACGTAGATTCGTCCATCCGCGGCACTCATTGACAAACCCATCTTGAAGCCGGGTTGAGACCATTTCAGTTTGCCTGACATCAGTTCTGTGCACCGCAGCGAGAAGTTGGCCTTTCCGGGTTTTGCCCCCAGCGCCCACGATTCTTCGCGGTTATCAACCCAGAAACCGTAAATGTGTCCGTCGACGATCACGGGCGGGGTTACAGCTTCGTGAACTTCGTTTCCCGTCCACAGGACTTTGGGCTTGGGATCGGCCTGAGTAAAGTCGCACTCGACGAGCGACTTTTGCCAGCCGTTCAGCTCATCCAGATACAGATTGGGGCCGACAGGCTTTGGTCCGCCACTGGCCCAGGCAGGGGCTTCGTTCGGGCCAGAGCATTGCCATTTCCAGACCTGCTTCCCATCGGCTTGGCGCAGGATTTTCCAATCGCGGTTTCCGTGGATAACCAGACAATCTTCGTTCTGAAACCGGAGGGGGAGACCATTGGCAGTGACCAGGCCAGGGCCGCGTGATCCGGGAGCACACGTTTCTTCGAACTTCCATGCCACCTTTCCCGTCAGTGCCTCGTAGGCAAATACCTGCATCTTGTCACTGATGTCTGTCTTGGCCCAGGCGGGGATCGCCGGATTGCCTCCTTGCCAGTAGAAAAGGAAAATCTTGTCACCAATGGGAATCAGGGAACCGTTAAATCCCTTCCATTCGAGGTTCCCATTCCCTTTCAAGGATCCATCCAGGTATGGCGACTGTTCCCGAAAATTCTGTTGCCAGACAATCTTGCCGGTCGCTCGTTCGAAACAGAAGGCATGCCCGAATGTTCCGATGGTGTATACAAACTTGTCGGTAATAGTCGGGGTTGCCCGTACGCCGAGTTCTCCCCATCCGACTGTGTAGACAGGTGGGACTTCATAGGTGTGTGACCACTTCTCTTTTCCAGTGCTTGCGTCAACACACTTGACGGTTTCGTGCAATGAGTCTTCTTCGAGTTGTGCGAAGCACAGATCATTTTCGGCGATGGAAGGATGGTTCGAGCCTGTGCCAACAGCAATCCGGAACTGGATGGGCGGACCTTCTGACGGCCACGTCTTGAGCAATCCGGTTTCATTGGAAGTGCAATTCGAATTCGGCCCTGCCCAGTGAGGCCAGTCTGTCACATTGCCCGATTTCGCGACGGAGTTTTCCGCAGCCACGGCGGCAGACGAGCCGATCAAAACGAACAGAAGCAGAGCTTGAATCGGCATGATACGACCTTCCGCAAGTTTTCGTTCAGACGGAATTTGAGAAATTGAAACACGAGAGAGATTGATGACGAGAAACGTTGTGATGTGTTTTGGCTATTTGCCCACACACGTTACGGTGTCGTTGGTACGAAACACGATTTTGTCGCTGACAAAGTACGGCGTACCGACGATTCCACCCGGAAGTTTGTTGACGAGTTTCACCCTGAGATCCCGGCCTGGTTCCACAACGATTGTGTTTCCGGAATCATCGAAGAAATAGATGCCTTGTTCTGTGGCAACCGGGCTGGCGTATGTGAATTGAACTCGAGTCAATCCTTCCACCGCGGCCCCCGTTTCCGTTGGCGATGATGCCTCATTGTTTCTGGCCGTAACCTCGGCCCCCGTTTTGGCATCAAGTATGTGAACCCGGCTCTTTTGACTCTCAATCGTGTAAATCAACCCATCGTGAAACGCTGGTGAGGCCATAAAGGCCCCTTTGAGCTTGCCACTCCAAAGCTTCTTCAGCGACATCCCTTTTTCGATTTTTTCAGGCAGTTGAAAGGCAGTTGGCTTTCCATCGATCACATAGATAACATCGCCGACGACCATCGGGGTCGTAAACGTCGATTCGAACAAGCCCGAGCACAGAACTTCACCATCAGCCAGTCGGACAATGCTGCCGCCGGGAGTAATGACGACGTCGATATTCCTCAGGCGAGTTACCAGCGGCGTCCCGTGAGTCGGCAGGGCATCTTCTGCCTTCCATACAATCTTGCCGGTTGCCGCATCGAGTGCCAGCAGGTAACCCCAAGTCAGGATGATGCGGTCACCACAGAAGACGGGCGACGAACTGAAATACTCCTCGTCCCCCGCTGTTTCGAGAATCTGGATCCATTTCTGATTCCCGCTCAAATCATAACAGGCCGCCAGCCCCATGGCGTTGATTGAAAACACAAGTTGACCATTGCTGGTGGGCGTTGGAGTCGATTGCTTGCTGTCGCCGCCGCAGCCTCTTTTCAGTCGTGGCGACAATTCCCTGGGAATATCCGGACTGTCGACACCGAACAAATCTTTCTTCCATAAGACTCGGCCATCTGCCAGATCCAGGCAAAACAGACTGCCCATTTCTGCCGTCACGAATATCCGGTTGGCCGCGATGATCGGGGACGAGTATCCGCCAGCATCAATACTCGTACGCCACTGGACATTCGAATCCTGCCCCCATTCGATGGGAGCAGATGTCACCGGAAATCGTCCCGTCCCATCGAATCGCCAACTGACATTAGCCGCGAGATCTCCCTTTGGAGGAGCCGCATGAATTGGGTTAGCAGCAGCGACAATCGCCACAACTACCGTCAGCATCAGTCGAATCACTGTTGGCAACGATCGCTCGCAGCGAAGAAGAGCGACGGAGATTTCGAACCGGTCGGGCATGACTTCTTATCCGAGGGATCAGCGACTCTCGACGGTCGAACTGGTTGACGCTGCGGCCTGGTGATGCGTTCCTTCAATCGCTGCTTGTCCCCTAAGCCTTCCCCTTGCGGTCGCTGGGAGGTTGTTTCCAACCCTTCAACTGCTGACGCAAGTCTTTCAAGCTGAGACTTGGCGACGGAAGTCGCAACTGAGGTTCAACGTCTGGAGCAGGAGCGTCGTCGGACTCGTGAACGTGTTGTAGTTCTTCTTCCAATGTCTTCAGCCAGGAGGGAACATCGAGCCCGGAACCTGAAGTCGTCTTGATGTATTCTTCGACGGCTGATTGCATCGCCTGGAACGAAGGTGAATCATGCCGGCCGGCATCCGCATCCACACAGGCAGGACGAATCTGTGCCAGCATGTGATTGACCGCCAATGGCTTTACAAATCGTTCCTGCAGATGGTTTGTCACGGATGGAAGCCTCATTCCGTACTTCTTCTGCAGGGATTCGAGCTCTTCCAGGTGCGTGTCGGCCATCTCTTCGGTCTTCACCGTAAAGACATCTTCCCAGATGATCGCGGCCTCAGGCTTACCCTGTCGAGCCAGTACCTCGTGCGCCACGGCGACGGGTAGCAGATTCCATGCGTCCCGATCATAGGCCGTCTCAAGCCGCAGAAAATCCAGCAGGCTGTAGAACTGCTCGCCGTAGTCCGATTGAGTTGTTGTCGTGTTGTATTCCAGGAATCGATCGAATTTTTCGACGACAACCTGATAAATCAAATGAAGATGTTCAGACGCTTCTTCTCGATCGATCTTGCCGTTTCGCAGATCCTCAAGCAACTTGACGGGATGAAGCGGGTCTTCGTTCTGCTCAAGATATTCGAGGAACCGTGAGACCCCGCTGTGCAGGATCGCCCTCACGTTGCCAAGAGTCAGGACGCGCGCGTTCAGGATGTCAGATCCATACGTCTTGACGAACTTGGCGGTATCGTTCCAGACCGACTCAACCTTCAATGCTTCCACAGACGACAATCGCATCGTGCTGCTGTGTTCCAGCCACTGATCGAGATAAAGTTCGACGATTTCACCGACCACTTCAATCAGTTCTTCGTTAGTGAACCTGCCACCCTTCCATTCTCGGGAGGCCCGGACGACGCACTCAAGCGTATTCCTGAGTGCAATTCGGAAGAGTCGATCGAATTCAGTAACAGCCATCCCCATCGGACGCGAGGCACGTTCCATGTGGCGTGCTGTGCGTAGCATGTGCCATGTTTCACGCAGCAGTCCGAGTTGTGGCAGATGTGCCAGCAGGAACCGGACGACCATCTGCTGAGATCGCGCGGCCAGGATCTGCTTCGGGTCTCCACCATGTTCCAGTGGGACATACAACAGCGGTTTACGCTGCAGCGATCTGAGTAAGCCTGGAAGGACGCGGCGCACTTCGGCTTCGTCTCGCTGAATGATTCCCCGGTACATGTCGATCACGCGAACGTCGTCAGCTGTACTGCGAACGTTCTGATCTTCCGGCGAAAGAGCACACGCCAGGCACCACTGTGCTGATCGGCAACTGAGCCATGTGGTCAAGCCGGATTGAACCAGATACAGCTTTGCCTGCAACTGGGAATCAAACTCGATGTTCGAATCATGCTCGCCATCAGATTCCCCGATGTCGCTGCGCCACAAATCGTCGATCAGGCTTCCCAGATCGCTTTGCAACTGCATGGCATGGTCCATCCAGTGTCGCAGCGATTCGGTTTGGGATGTTCTCGCAGCCTTCGCTTCTTTGGATTCCCCTTTCAGAGTTTGCTCTCGTTCAACAGCCAGTGTTGCCGCCATCTGCCAAAGCTGAGCCATCATCCGCAGGAATTTCAGGCGAGGGTCCATTCGCTTTTCAAGCCGTTCGAATTCGGTATCACCGTCCAGTCGTGACCGCTCATCCATGATCGGGCCTTCCTGCCCGTCGTCGGTGCTGTCGCGATAAACGACCTCGTCATAGGCCGCACTGAACAGTTCGTCTTCTTCATCAACTTCGGGTTCAACCTCTGCAGCTTCTGCCGACTCATTCTTGTCGGTTCCCGATGGCCAGGAATCGCGCGAACTCTCTTCAACAATGACTCCCTGACGAAAGACGGGAGATTGCCAGAGTTCACCCGCGTTGGCTTCAAGGTAATCGAACATGCGGCGAACAAGCGGCCATGGGTCGTCTTTAGATGTTGTACCATCCTCAACAACGAGTCCCATCCACCAGAGAAGCAAGTCTTCAAACGACTGATGTCCCGCTTCCAGTCCAACCGTTTCATGCTGGCTCAGCCACTGCATTAGCAGCCCGAGTGCCGCCACGCGGTCACGTCGCTCCAGCAGCGCCGAGACAACTTGAGCGTACGCTTTCGATGACTGGAACTGGTCAACGTGTGAACGCCAGAACGAGATATCACCCGTCGACTCGCCCGCTTCACGCCATTCTGCCAGTGCCCTGGCGACGTGCGAGGCGGAATCGAGTTGTTCGTGAGCAGCAACTCGTGGCAAGTCTTCAACAGTCACTGTTCCGAAGCGATCCCAGAACTGGGCCAAGTTTTCATAACGAGCCGAAATCCGGCTGGCAATCACCTTGTCGCCACGTGCCGCAGCTTCCTCCAAGGCACGTGAATAGGCGTCCAGCAGCGATTCCATAATGTGATACAGCATCTCGATACGCTGATCGGGAACACTGTCTTCCCGCGACGAAAAGAGCGGGAACAATCCCTGGAAACCGAGTACGTTCCACGGGTCAACCAAACCACCGCATTCGATGCCGCGATGCAGGAATTCTTCCGCTTCTTCAAGCAGTCGCGTCGTTTCTTCCAGCTTCCCTTGCTCGACGATCCGACGAGCCGTGTGAGCTCGGCACAGGACTTCGCATTCAAAACGAGCGGAAGCACAGGGGATAATCGAAGCCTGACGAAGACTCGCCTCTGCATAACCCATTCGAGCGAACAGGTAGGCCAACTGTCGCCGCTGAACCTGCTGAGCACCGTACTGAGCCAGGAACATGTTCAGTGCCTGCCGGACGTGCCCGAAGGGCTGGCGAGTCAATTTGGTGTGGCGAGCAAGTCGCTTGGCACGTGCCCCAGACGCTGTTTGAACGAGTCGGGTGTAGAACTCATCCCGCTGACGAGCCACCCGAGGCAGCAACGACGACAGAGTCACGTTGGAATCATGGCATTCGGGACCATAACCGCTGATGGACGATGCCATCAGGATTGTGCCGCACAGGACGGCAGCAATATCGAAAAGAACTTCATCGGGATCGACCCGCTTTTGCTTCGCGGCCCAGTCCAGAAGTGCGTCAAGAATCATCTTGCGTACGACAAACCGGCGATATCGTCCCTTAATGTCGATCTGGTGCGGGTCCCATTCTCCGAAGAGATAGTTTGTTCGTTTGTTGGCTGGATGAATGTGATCGTGCGCCCGCTGGTCAACAGCCAGTTCGTCCATCATGTCGAGGTCGAAGTACGCACTGGCCAGTACTTGTGGCGGCATCTGCCGTAAAAGTTCGATCGCTCGTTCCACGACAGCGCGATAAGGCCCGTTCGCAACGCCAGCCCCTCGAATATAAAGGGGCATCGGCCGAAACCGTTCGTGCGGGTACAACTCCATCCGTCGGCCATTTTCCAGAACGGCAATCGGACGGTATCCCACAAAGTCATTCAGGCGGCTCAAGACGCCTGCAATGATCCGGTCGCCCTCATCCCACGGCCCCCCTTGCTCAAGAACTGCTTCGAAGACCCTGGCGAGGAAAAATGGATGCTGGAAGTCCTCATCTTTCAGATGAAACAACAGGTCACGATGATGTTCGCGATACGCGGGGAGCGCTCGATTAAACGTGAGCGAGATCACGCGTTCGGCCTGGGTACAATCCGCAAATGCGGGTGACGACTGATGTAAGTCGGCCAGGACGACCTTTAAGGTCTCGGCTACCTGCTTCCAGGGGACACCTGCCAGAAGTTCGTTGACGTTGCTCTCGAACTTCGGGTCAGATCGACCTCCCGAAAAATTCAGATAGCCTAGAACTTCCGTGGCAATCGCTGCATCTTGCGTGCGAATCTTCAAAATACCAATCCCCGATTCCCGCGAATCTCTTTGAAACTCCGGCCCTCAGACTCGCTCCCGGCCTGATCAGCCGTTGTTACTACAGGATACGGAACTCAGTTCAGGGTTCGCAAATCATCATTTCCTGAGTTTCCGCATAATTCGAACTCTGGCCAACGTTCCACCCCCATAGTTTCCCTCAACTTGAGTGTCGACTTTGACGATTCTACCGAATGGACCGTCTGAATCGACGGTATTGCCCAACTTATTTTACCCAAACCATCAAGAAAATTCGCCAAGCCGCCGCACTCGCCCGGTTTGACGTTTGTGATCTCGACACGCGGATTTACACCGAACAGATCAAAGTTTACCGAGGAATAAGTTCGCATGACGACACCGAAGTCCGCACCGAATGTGAGAATCGTTGATCGAATCATCAACGGGATCGTGACATCCGCCTGGTTGTGGGGAACTGCCGTCACGTTTGCATTCTATGCAGGTCTCCCGTTCGTTCCGATTTATCAGGAGTCGATCTCCCGATACTTCACGGCTCACTGGATCGAATACGCAACGACGGGACTGTTCTTCATCGGGATTGCGACACTCGTCATGAAGTCGGCTCGCATCCCGGCGGAACGGGGCGCCTTGGCTGCTGACCTGCTGGATGGTCTCAAGCTCGACACCAGCCTCGACGCAGTCCAAACGGCTCAAGGGATCAACGAACATCTGAACCTGGTAGCTCGCCGCTGTGAAGATTCGATGCTGGTGCGTCGTATCCGTGACGTCATTAATTATGTCGTCGGTCGTCGGTCGGCAGACGGACTTGAAGGACATCTCAATTACCTGTCCGACCTGGCATCTGGTCGATTACATGATGGTTATGCACTGATCCGTACGATCACCTGGGCTGTGCCGATTCTCGGCTTCCTGGGAACCGTCATCGGCATCACGATGGCAATCGCCAACATTACGCCTGATCAACTGGAGTCATCTTTACCCGAAGTGACTGCTGGCCTGGCGGTCGCGTTCGATACAACGGCACTGTCGCTCGCACTTTCGATGATCCTGGTGTTTGGAACATTCGTTGTCGAACGTGCTGAACAGCAGATTTTGGACGACATCGAAGACGTCGGAATCAAGCAACTGATCTGTCTCTTCCCTTCTGCAGAGACCCCTACCGGACCATTGGTCAATGCCGAAGCCGAAGCGGCCTCGCAACTGCTGACCCGTACCGAAGGGATGATCAACTGGCAGATGGATCTGTGGCAGACTTCTCTGGAATCGCTGCGAGATCGCTGGACATCAACGCTGGCTCGACAGCAGGAAGTGCTGGATCAGGCATTCCAGTCTGGACTGACAACGGCCCTGTCGGATCATGCGGAACAACTTTCTGCAGCACGTACAGAATTCGTGACGGCTTTTGAATCGTCATCCGCCATGATCGCGCGGCAGGTTGCTGAAGCACAGGCCGCGCTGGTTGAACAGCAGGAACGCAGTGCCGCCCTGATCGCTCAAACGTGGCAATCGTTCCACACGGATCTGACTGAAGCTCGTGACAGCCAGACCCTGGCGATGACTCAATTGACGGAATCCTTGACGGGAGCCGCCATGGGCTGGAGCGATCGTCTGGAGTTGGCCACGCGTGCCATGACGGATCAGTTGCGTGAACTCCGCGACCAGGGACTGATGCTTCTGAAGATTACTGAAGGGGAATCGGAACTGGTTCGACTCGAAGAACGCCTGGCTCAGAATCTGGACTCCGTTCGCGTGGCTGATTCCCTGGAAGAAACGTTGCTCAACCTGAACGCCGCTGTAAACCTGATGACGTCGCGAGTCAAAGGAAAAGCCGCCTGACGTCTGCAGATCGAGAACACAGGTTCTCGATGATTCGTAGCGAATTCCGACGTGTTTACCCCAGTGACGCCCCTTTATTATGGCTCGACCCAGAAGTTCACAGTCCGTAGCGCTGTTCCCGTTTCTGGCGGTGCTCGTCTGTACTATGGGTTCGTTGATTTTTCTGTTGCTCGTGACGACACGGATGATTCGTGACCGCGCGACAACTCAGACAACGGTTCAGGCAGAAACTCCCAAATCACCAATACTCAGCGTGGAATCTCCGCTCGAACCAGAATCGACGGCCGAGGTACTTCCTCAATGGTCACCCATCGAGATCCCCGCAGATTCACCCGAGCCCGAAACGCCCATTGATCCTCCTCTTAATGTGCGCGCGGTGGCTCTGGAACAGCGAGAACGGGAACTGGCGGCACTCGCCGTTCGTTGGCAGGATCGAGTCCAGAGCCTGAACGAAACACGCGAAGAGCGGGCTCGGCTGCGTGCTCAGCGCCAGCAGTTGGACGCAGCAGCCGCCAAACGGGTCGCCGCAATGCAGGCCGAATTAAAAGAGCTCGAAGTCAAGTTAGGCAGCATGACGGGCGAGATCTCTGCTTCGTCCATGGGGGCGGGGACGGCGGCCGAGCGAATTGAACTCGAAGCACAGATCAGAGAACTGAAAAAGCGATTGCGAGCGGCTCAGCAGGCCGACGCCAATGACAACAGCAAGTTCGAAGTCGTACCGTTCGATGTGGTGTCAGGGACGTCACGTCGTCCGATCCTGATCGAGTGTACACTGACCGGAATTCGCTTCATTCCCGAAGATGTCACAATCAGCAAAGACGATCTCGCAGGCTTCAACCCGCATGTCAATCCGTTGCTCGCTGGTGCCAATGCATTGTCGAACTACTGGACCGCGTGGAATGTGCGACAGCCGAATCCGTCCCGCCAGCCGGAGCCGTATGTTCTGTTGCTGGTCCGGCCGAGCGGAACAGTCGCCTATTATGTCGCCATGAATCTGCTGCGGGACCTGAAGCAACCCCATGGATACGAACTGATCGACGAAGACACAGAGCTGCAGATGCCCCCAGTGGATGCCGGCGCCAAAGCAGCGTGCGAGACTGCCGTCAAGAAGCTGATTGCTGAGCGGGATCAGGTGCTTCGTTCTGCGGGACTCACTCCAGGAGTCGGTGGCGGAGGACGTGGAGCAAGACCCGTCTCGGGCGGACGATCTGGAAGTGGAGAAGCCTTGGCCGGAGGCGCGATCCCAGCCGGTGGTGCTCGGTCCGGTACGAACGGATCCGGTGATGAATTCGAATTGAACGACATCATGACGAAGGAAGATGCAGGCGGGCGAAGCTGGGAACGAGTCGAAAACTTTGAAGGGTCGCCGCGCCGTAACAGTCCAGCTGGTCAGGTCAAACAGGCACAGATTGGCAGGCCATCAGGAAGCGGGCGTTCAGCGGAAGGGGCTGGAGCCGGTAATTCCTCGGGTCGCCTCGCAGTCGCCGCTGGTGGAGCGATGGTTGACGATTCCACAGGAACCGCTCAACAGGGGACGAAAGATCGAAACCGGTCGCAAGGTAGCCCTGGCAAGCCGGGGACCGTGCCGGGTTCTGCGTCGAGCAATACTGGGATTGAATCCCTTGATGACGACGGATCAGGCGACAGCACTGACGGTGTCGGTCAGCAGCGATCGGGAGCAAAGGCTCCCGACACGGGCCTCGGTTCATCAGGAGTTCCGCAGATTCCGGTGGACGACCAGCGAGGAAAGAAACGTAAATCCTCAGATCGTGAAACTCCTTTCGAGCCAGAACAACTCGCTCATCGCCACTGGGGACTTTCTGATCCGGGTGCGTCCATCGGGCTTGAACGTGAAGTCAGAATCGACATTGAACCCAAACGGTATGTGATCGGTCGCAAACACGGTGTGGCGATTGAAGAGACGGATGGCCGCGAGGACTCGTTTGCGAAGATCGTTACGGTCCTCGATCAGCAGGCTCGTGACTGGGGCAAACCGCCACAGGGCTTCTTCTGGAAACCAAGTCTGCGATTCGTGATTGCGGATGGAGGAGACGCGAACTACGAACGAGTTCATTCGCTGTTGGAACGGTCGGGATTGAGCAGCACGCGAGAATATGCGGTCGAGTACTCCAACCAGCAATCCGAAAAACCAAAAGCCTTGGAGCATGTTCCTGAAAAAACTCCGGTTGCACCAGCACCCGCGAAACCACAACGCCGACTCTTCCGGGGGATACTCAAGTGAGCCGTCGTCGTGATTTTGAAATCATGTTCGGATCGGATTCGTTTCTGGACGTTGTCGCGAACATCGTCGGCATCCTGATCATCCTGATCGTGATCGCTGGCGTTCGAGTCAGCCAGGCACCTCCAAAGCCAAAAACACCGTCGGACGTTTCGATTCCTGACCTGGAATCCAAGCCGGCTCCGTCGATCCCCTTTGTTCCAGACATTCCGGTGGAAGCGACAGCAGAAGTCCCTGAACCGATCATGGCCGAAGTGACACCGGAACCAGAATCCGACGCCCCCATCGAACCTCTCCCACCGCTGGTCCCACCGCCCGAACTGGTGGCTCAGGTGGGCGACCTCGAAAAAGAGATCGCTGCGATCACAGAAGAATCTCGACGCATTGGTGATTCGCTCGCGAAACGCAATCAGCAGCAGACCGATCTGGATCTGCGACTGCAGACAGCGCGCAGCCTGCTCGAAGAGCGCCAGGGCCAGTTACAGGCCTCAGCGGCGAAAGCGGCCCAGGGCAAGATGGATCTGGAATTGACCCGTCAGGCGCTGGCCCGGTTGCTGGTCCAGGTCAAGGAACTGGAATCGAAGTCACCACCCGTCGAAAAATTGCAGCACCGGATCACGCCCGTCAGTCGCACCGTGATGGGACGAGAACTTCATTTCCGACTGGAAAAGAACCGCGTTGCCGAAGTACCGATTGAAGCGCTGGTCGAGCGTTTGAAAGAGCACATTGAGCGACGCAAGGATTGGATCCTCAAGACTCGCCAGCATAAGGGGCAGGTCGGCCCGATTGGTGGCTTCAATCTCGAATACATCATCGGAGTAGACAGTCTGACTGGCCTGGAAGAAACTCGGGGGATTGGCGGATATCGCATGAGTATGCGGTACTGGGAAATTCACCCGGAAGAAAACCTGCGAGGGGAAACGGGCGATGTCGCGTTGTCGCAAGGTTCAAAGTTCTATCAGGCCCTCGTCAGCGCCGGCAGTGACACGACACTGACCTTCTGGGTCTACCCAGACAGCTATGATCTGTATCGAAAGCTGCAAGTCTTCGCTCATGAACAGGGCTTTCCCGTGGCAGGTCGACCGCTGCCAGCAGGCGTCGCGATCTCCGGCTCTCCAAACGGAACAAAATCCGCCAGCCAATAGATTCGAGATTTCCTACATCGCGTAGCCGCGGCTGGAGCGTCTTTGCAACGATCCGGATTTTGTTGTTTTTGCCGAGCCCGGGACTTTCATTTGGCCCAATCCAGCCATTCGCCATCACGAGAATTTGATGTCGGCACGAACTTGTTCGGAGACTTCAAGGTCGTGGCACCCGGAAAACGGCGTCGCCTCTTCGTTCCACCATCTGCGGTTCGCTGAACTCAGCCCGTAACAGTGCGAACTATCTTCGAACAGGAATTCCGCGCCTGCGTAGTTGAACAGCCAGTTGGATACTTCTGAACGCAGCCAAAACGGTGATGAGGGCATGTGTCTCTAAAATTGAATTGGTGAAAGCCCACCTCAAATACAAGACCACTCCGAACAATGCAATCAAGACTGCGGCCCACACTCGGTTTTGGAAACAAAAGACCCCCAGAACACATGCGGCGAAACAGATCGCAAGAATCGCTAAGTTGTTCGAGTCTTCTGTGACAAATAAATACACAGGTGAAATTAAGCATAAACACCCCAACAGCCCAAGTTGATCTCGAAGCTGCTTCACGAGCCGTTGCTCTTCTGTGGTAAGCACACGTCGATTCGCTTGATCGCCTGGTCTGGGCGTCTGTGCGATGACGAAGGGTAGGGAAACCTCAGGCTCGTCCAATTCGCTCGTGTCATCGTCAGCAATTGATGGGACCGCAATTTCGTCAGACGCATCAGACAGTTGGGCATCCGAATTCGGATTGTGAATGCATTCACCGACCACAACGCTCGAGGTTACATCAGACGCTGACCCGAATGAAAATGATTGACACGCCGGACACTGGCCTGATGCCTTTGGTTGCACCCGGACTTTGCACTGAGGACAATTTTGAATTTCCATGTCGGTTCAACAATCGATGGAATCAGTGGCGTTCCCTGTCATCAGAAAACTCAAGCAGCAGATGTTTCCTGATTGGGCTGAATGTCGTTCTTTGCCACCAGACGTTCCATTCCCTGCCAGACTCGATCGATGCTCAGTTCTTTCAGGCAGGCCATATGCTTTTCGCCTTGGTGCGGACAGCGTTTGCAATAGCTGGCAGCACAGGGAACCATGGTTGAGACGAGTTCGTGCTGGGTTCCTGCGGGGCCTGAACGGGCGGCCGATGTGCAGGTGAATAGCCCCAGTGTTGGTGTCCCCAGCCCGGCGGCCAGATGCATCGGCCCCGAATCGTTGCTGACTACCAGATCCACTCGAGCCAGCAAGGCCGCAAGTCGTTTCAGAGTCGTTTGGCCTGCCAGGTTTACGATCGGTGTCCGGACTGTTTTTGGATTGTGCGAGGCACCATCACTGATCAACTGCTTCAGGTGTTCGGCATGGGATCTCTCGCCTCGACTTCCGAGAATGATCGTCGCTCCACGCCAGGCTTGAGTTCCGCGATCCAGAAGCTGAGCGAATTGTTCGACCGGCCAGCGTTTCGTTTCCCAGCCTGCACCCGGATGAACGGCAGTGATGGGGCGCGGCAACGGGGCCAGGAACCGTTCGGCCCATTCCTCATCCGAGGTCGAAACCGCGATCTTTGTCTCTTTCGGGGAATCGCCCAGCCCAAGAACTTCTGCCACGCGCCAGATCCGGGCATGGGCAGGAACGGCTTTGCTCGTGTCAGGGATCACACAATTGGTCGACAGCGAAGAACCTTCGCGAGCCGTTTGCAACCCAATGCGGACAGGAGCCCGTGTCGCAAATGTCATTACGGCTGTCCGAAACAACCCCTGCAGGTCAAACACCATCTCGAATCGTCGGGATTTCAGTGTCGAAAGGAGTTGCGACCAGTCGCGCCAGCCACCTTTTCGATCAAACGGAATTGTGTCGTGAACACACGGGTGCCCCTCAACCAGATCCGTCAATTCACGACTGATAACCCAGGTGATCTCGGCCTGGGGAAATCGAGCTTTGAAGACAGGCAATAGAGGTAATGTCTGTACCACATCACCAAGCGCACTGGGCTTGATGATGCAAATGCGGGCCGGTGTCATTTTTGACAACTGAGATGGGCAGATTCTGCGAAACATCCCTGTTCCCGATCTGAATGGACATTTGGGGGAAAACCTCGATATGTTGGCCAATATCTTAGAGTTGATTGTATCGAAACAGCAAGGGTTTGTTGATCATCCCACGCAAAATGCAGCGGGTTTTCAGAAACATGTCTCAACCATCCGGAACAAGCTCGCGCGGGATCGTCGTTTTTGAGAGGCAGCCGTTCTGGGGGCCTGAACTCAAGCGACAGGTTGCCGATCATGACATCCTGGTGCGTGAGTGTCGCTCGATTCACGACATGGCACCACTGGTCAGCGAGTTTCCTGTCGCTGTCACTGTTGTCGTCCTCGATGCCGCACCTGCCGATTTTCTGTCGTGGCTGACACGTCAGGTTGTCTCGACCTGGCCATCGGAAATCGTGGTGATCGCATCAGAAAGCCTGTCAGAACTGGAATGGCCGATCCGTGAAGCGGGAGTCACGGAATTCGTCGATGATGAAAGTCCGGGTGTATCCGTCGCCCGAATCTGCCTGCGAATCCTGCGAAAAACGAGTTCCGGTCTCGGGCGAGTTGCCGCTGCTTCAGGACAGTGATACAACTTCCGACCGCACTGGTATCGAATCCCTCGATTGCCGGTCACACAAGAATTCAACAAGCCCGGCATTTGCCCTTTTGAACGCGGTAGCGAGTCGTTCTGGTGTCTGGTTGTCTTACTGGCCGAACCTGCCCGGATGGCCTCAACCAGAGCTTTCAGGCTGTTTGCGGATGGAATTCTTGCCGCAAATCCCGTTGATCGATTCGCGCTACCCGAGATAACTGACAGACCGCAACTGCGGAGAGACCAAAACACAATGTTGACACAAGATCAAGTCCTGAATCGATTAAGCGGTATTCGAGATCCTGAAATCGGTCGCTCACTGGGCGAGCTTGAGATGCTTCGCAGTGTTGCAATCGGTCCAGACAATTCTGTCACTGTGACCATCGATCTGCCAACACCTGCCTATCCTGACCGTGGGCGGATTACTGCATCAGTCCGATCAGCCATTGCGGAATCATTTCCCGGAACAGGCAACGTCGAAGTGGCCTTTGTTTCGAATGTGCGCGGGCTGAATTCCGGAGGGACGCTTGGTCTGCGTGTTAAGAACGTCGTAGCAGTTGGCAGCGGAAAAGGGGGAGTCGGCAAGAGTACCGTTGCGGCGACGCTGGCCTATGGATTGAAGTCACTCGGCTGTCAGGTCGGTCTGATGGATGCTGATGTCTACGGACCAAGCATTCCTCACATGGTTGGGGCGCATGGACGTCCTTCGGCTGTCAAACACAAGACATCGACGGGGGAAGAATTCGAACGGATCGAACCGGTCGTCGCCAATGGCCTCAAAGTCATCTCGATGGGTTACTTTGTTCAGCCGGACCAGGCCGTGATCTGGCGTGGCCCCTTGCTGCATCGAGCAATCACTCAGTTTTTGAAGGACACCGATTGGGGTGAACTCGATTACCTGATCATCGACCTTCCACCCGGGACAGGGGACGTGTCGTTGACACTGTCTCAAATGCTTGGTCTGGCAGGCGCCGTTGTCGTCTGTACGCCGCAACAAGTGGCATTGCTCGACGCCATGAAGGCGATCAGCATGTTCCGGCAGGTCAAGATTCCGATCCTCGGTCTGGTCGAAAACATGACGGGTGACATCTTCGGTCGCGGGGGAGCTCGAAAGAAGGCCGAAGAGATGGGGATTCCATTCCTGGGCGAACTGCCAATTGATGCAGGAATTCGAATCCGCGGCGATGATGGGCAGATTGCCAGCCTGTTTTCGGAAGACAATCCTTCTCGAGGTCCTCTGGTCGGGATTTGCGAACGCACGGCAATTCAAATTGCCCGTCAGTTGCTGGAGACCCCAAAGATGCCGACCCTGGAAATCCTTTGAACAGATGCCGATTTGCCCGTTACGCGGCAAAAGCAACGAACTTGCGTGGGAAAACATGTGAAGAATCGAATTCCGATTTTCATTCCTAAGCATGAATTCCTCGCGTTGGTGACATACCTGCTGAAGTGGTTTGGCCTGGCGATTTCCCTGGGATGCCTTGTCGGTTCGGCCTGCGCCTTTTTTCTGTGGTCGCTGGAGAGGGTCACCGCGATTCGCGGGCAACATTCCTGGCTCGTTTATCTCCTGCCGTTCGCAGGGATCGCCGTCAGTTGGCTCTATAGTAAGTACGGGAAGCCCGTCGAATCCGGGAATAACCTGATTGTGGATGCGATTCACGAACCCGGTGGTGGAGTCCCGCTCCGGATGGCACCACTCGTCCTTGTCGGGACCGTTGTCACACACCTTTTCGGGGGCTCAGCCGGGCGAGAAGGGACGGCCGTGCAGATGGGTGGAAGCATCGCCAGTGGAATGGGAAATCTGGTTCCTCGCCTGCCTCGCAGTGACATGTCCACATTGCTGATGGCAGGTGTCGCCGCAGGATTCGGGGGAGTGTTTGGTACTCCCGTAGCCGGGATGATCTTCGCACTCGAAGTTCTCGCCCTCGGCAAAATCTCTTACGCGGCGATACTCCCGTGCCTGATCGCTGCGATTGTGGCAGATCACAGTTGCATGGCTTGGGGGATCCAGCATACTCACTACCGCATTGAAACCCGTATTCCGCCAGGGGGATTGCATCAATTCTCGGGATACGTGCTCCTCAGTAAAGTCGCAATCGCCGGGGTCGTGTTTGGTCTGGCCAGCCGACTTTTTTCAGAATCGGCACACGGAATTCACCACCTGTTTCGGCAACGAATAAAAAACCCGGAATGTCGAGCGGCTCTGGGAGGTGTGATCATTATCGGGCTGGTTCAACTGGCAGGAACTCGAGACTACCTGGGTCTGGGTGTCTCTTCGCCTGATCCGACCGCGGTCACAATTTCGAGTTGTTTTCATGCAGGGGGTGCTGGAACCTGGAGCTGGCTCTGGAAGATCCTGTTCACCGTGATCACGCTCGGATGTGGTTTCAAAGGTGGCGAGGTCACTCCCATGTTCTTTATCGGGGCAGCACTGGGCAATGTGCTCGCGATGGCCTCAGGCGCGCCCGTTGATTTATTCGCCGCACTCGGTTTTGTCGCCGTTTTTGCAGGTGCGACGAATACGCCACTGGCCTGTACTGTGATGGCGATGGAACTGTTTGGCAGTGAGCATGCGGTTTTCTATGCTGTCGCCTGCGTGCTTGCATATCTTGCGAGTGGTCATTCGGGAATCTACCTTTCACAGCGGATAGGAACACCGAAAGTGTGGCCAGGCCCAGCCCATCGAGACTCGTTGCGAGAAGAGCGGGAGCATCGTTCGTAACATCTTGTTCATGCCTGCCAGATTGTTTGTAGCTGAAACTTCCTTCACAAAGTGTCACTCATGCTCAATCGCATTCTTGAACCGGAAGTGATGGATACCGTTGCGGAAGCGGTCGATTACAACTCGATGGATCACAGCACGGTCAATCGGATCTTCGTTGACGATTTTCTATCGGCGATTGGTTCAAAACCCGATGGAGAGCCACTTCAGATCTTCGACGCTGGAACAGGGACGGCGTTGATACCAATCGAGCTACTCAGCCGGAAGATTCCTGTCATGATCACGGCGAGTGATCTGGCGGAGCAGATGTTGATTGTAGCGGCTGAGAACGTGAAAGCGGCCGGCTGCGATCAGTCGATCCGACTGGTTCGGTCCGACTGTAAGCAGCTTCCCGATGCAACTGAAATCTACGATGCGGTCATCTCCAACAGCATCATCCATCACATTCCCGAACCGAGATTTGTGCTGGGAGAAATGTGGCGAATCTTGAAGCTTGGAGGACTGTTATTCGTCCGCGACTTGATGCGGCCCACCGATTTAACCACTTTGGAATGGCTCGTAGAAACCTATGCTGGCCCGGCAAATCCGCATCAAAAGCAAATGTTTCGAGATTCTTTACATGCCGCCCTGACGGTGGCAGAAGTCGCGGAAATGATGCGAGAATTGCGAATTCCGCAGGATTCTGTCCGGGCGACCAGCGACCGCCACTGGACAATCTGTATCCAGAAACATTTTGCTCAAAACAAGTCCTGAATCAGACTGCGAGGCCCTTCTCGACTCGGATACGTCGAACTTCATTCAAGACTTGTTCGACGATTTCACCATTTCGTTCCAGAGCCTGGAACTCCAGGTAGTTCACGGCAACGTTGATTAATATCGCACTGATGGCGCAGATCAGATGCAATGTCGATGGTGCCAGACCCATCCATCCGGCTGATTGCATGGGTGA